>JBMYQZ010000391.1:0-5688 GCA_049601855.1 Limisphaerales bacterium
ATGGATTGAACACCCACTGGGAAATGTGGGCGATGGTCCAGGGTGGCATGAGTCCCATTGAAGCCCTCCGTTGCGGTACGCTCTTCGGCGCCAAATACGTCGGTCTCGATGGCGACATTGGCTCTTTGGAAACCGGCAAACTCGCTGACCTGATCGTGATTGAAAAAGGCAGCGACCCCACTCGCGATATCCGACAGTCCGAGCGCATTCAATACGTCGTCGCCAATGGCCGACTCTTCGATGCCAAGACCATGGATGAAGTGAAAAAGAAGGGCAGGAACAAGCGTCAGCCCTTCTACTGGCAACGTGCCAACTCCGGCATCGGAATTCTGCCCACGGTCAATATCGGCTGCGAAGCCTGCGGGATCCCCGGCTTGGGCGGCTGGATGTTGCAGCCGTGATCCGGCAGGTGACGAGCCGCACGCTTATCCAAGCCAATTCGCATCCAGCTCGAATCGTGGCAGACTTGCTCATGCAAATCCCATACACCAATCAATGGGATCCCGGCGTGCCGTCGCAGAAGGCGGCAGAGGAATTCTTTCGCTGTATGAAGAAGCGAAGGAGCGTCCGGGATTTTTCGTCACGCCCGGTTTCGATTCAGACGATTGAGGCTCTCGTCCGGACGGCCGGGAGCGCTCCCAGCGGAGCCAACAAGCAGCCTTGGCGCTTTGTCTGTGTTCGAGATCCGGCCCTGAAACGCGAGATTCGACTGGGAGCGGAACAGGAAGAGCGGGAATTCTACCATCGCCGAGCCGGCCAGAAGTGGTTGGACGATCTGGCTCCCCTGGGCACGGATGCCGACAAGGAATTCCTCGAAACGGCTCCCTGGCTGATTGTGGTGTTCAAGCTGATGAAAGATGACGATGGGGGGCAGGTCTACTACGCGAACGAGTCAGTGGGGATCGCCGTGGGGATGTTGCTGGCGGCTGCTCATCAGGCAGGACTCGCAACGTTGACGCATACTCCCAGCCCGATGAAGTTCCTGGGCCAGATTCTGACTCGCCCGGACAATGAACGTCCCTACCTGTTGATCCCCGTGGGGTATCCGGCGAAAGATTGTCAGGTCCCACTCGCGGCGACCAAGCGCTTGCCCTTGAAACGGATCATGACGACTCATCTTTGAGCGGGGTGGGGTTGGTAGTCCGCGCCGGAGTCAGTGTCATTTGACCTGGGCTGGCATCAGACTGGAGGCCATTTTCATCCGCTGCTCCTGCATTTTGCGGTATTTCTCCAGCTGCTCGGGAGTCAACACCGGCTCCAAGGCGCGAACTTTCTGGTCCACCATCCATTGCATGGTTGAGTCCGGCGAACCAGAGGATGGGGGTGGATTCGTTTTTTGCCCCATCGACTGATGGTAGAGGGCTTCGAACGCTTGGTCCTGTTGATCCTGTGTGAGTCCCAGCGGATTCTGCATCTGAAGCAGCTCGCCGTTGGCGGCCAATCGCGCCATGGAAACCCGCTCTTCCTGTTGGTGTTCCTCATACGCCGCCTTCTGCTCGGGTGACAGCAAGGCCTGGATCTCGGACTTCGGATCGACGATCGCTCCCTGCTTGGCCTTAGCCTTGGCCTCGGCCCTCGCCTTGATGTCATCCATCGACAGGTTGCCGGCGAGCATGTTGGTCGCCATTTCCAGACCCTCATCATACTGACGCTGCAGAATGGCCCGTACGGCTTCCTCCTGCGCCGGTGACAGCGCGAGCCGCTTCTTCAGTTGAGGGAGTTTTGCCAAGGTCTGGCTTTCCATGGCCATGCGCATGGAGGCGCGCATGATGGCGTTCATTTTGGGAGCCACCACTTCCGGCGCCGGCTCTGACTCGGCACTCTGTTTGGTCTTCGACTGGGTTGTGTCTGCAGGCGGACTTTCGAGTTCGCGGATCTTGGCCATGGTCAGACGTCCGCGTAAGCCGGCGATCTCCAGTTCAGATTTACGCTGATTTACATCCGGGTCCGCCTTGGCAACCTCGCTTTTCAATTGCGCAAGCTCCGCTCGCAGAGGGGATAGCGCGGTCACTTGGGTTTGTAGCTCGGTGTTTTCGTGGCTCAGCTTGCGAACCCGCGATTCCTGTAACGCGGTGACTCCCAATCCGGCCGTCACGACGACGGCGGCCATACCTATTTGTACTTTGGTCATGCTCATAATGGTGGTGAGGGTTGTGGTGGTTGTTGAGGTGGCGGCGCAAGCGGTGGCCGCGAGGGCATTGGTGGCCACAGTGGCGGCCATTCCCGAAGGTGCACTGAGAGTGGCGCCGACGACGAGGGCGGTGGCCAGACCAGCGGTCGAGGAACTGACGCCGCGCTGCGTGAGAAGATCGCGAAGTTTCGTCAGCGCGCGGGCCACCCGCATCCGTGCAGCATTCTCGGACAGGCCAAGAGCAGTACCGACCTCCCGGAGACTCCGTTCTTGGTAGAAGCGCAACACCACGGCATTGCGATCCTTGTCCTCGAGCCCCTCCATGGCATCGTCCAGGACGGGTTTGACGTCCTCCCATAGCGCATCAGCCTCGGCCTCATCATTGGGTGTGTTCATTTTGATCGATGCCTGTTCGCGCCGTTGGCGGCGTTGATCGGCGCGGTGTTGATTGGCGGCCAGATGGCGCACGTAATTGTAGAGCCAACCGCTCAAGACCGGATGTTGGGTCAGCGTGCCAGCTTGGCAGGCCATGGCGGTAAACACGGCCTGGGTCAGATCTTCCGCCAGCGTGACATCGCCCCATGCCTGTCGTATCGCCGCCCCATACACGAGATCGACGTGCCGTTTGACCAATTCGGCAAAGGCGGATTCGGATCCGTCTTCGGCGTAGCGTCGTAGTAATTCTGCGTCGGTGGGCTTCACTGTATACCTTACTCATGTCCACCGAGCTGCGAAACCGCACAGTGCTCGGCAAAATATCGAACTCTGACCATTTTTGTTGTCATCTCACCCGTCGCATATCGCGAGGGCGGATTCCGATTGGCAATTGCCTTCGTGGAAAGCAGTCTGCGCCAAGACCATGCACCGTTCATACACAGATCGCTGGGAATCATCGGGTATCCCACAAGCGACCGACCACGCATGAAATACTCGCTGCTTCTCACGGCAATCTTTCTCCCGCTCT
Source organism: Limisphaerales bacterium (assembly GCA_049601855.1). GTDB lineage: Bacteria > Verrucomicrobiota > Verrucomicrobiia > Limisphaerales > JAYPXF01. The sequence continues at coordinate 3,096 of JBMYQZ010000391.1, forward strand.
GGTGTTCATCCGCCGCCGATCGGCCGCAACTCAAACCGGGAACCAACAGGCTTCAGCTCCATCACGATGGGCATCAGCGCGAAGTGTTGGTGCGGTTGCCCGACGATTACGATTCCTCCCGGCGCTACCCGGTGGTGTTCGGATTCCATGGCGCTGGCGGGCCAATGGAGTCGTATCACCGGCTGCTTGAGAGTGTCGTCCAGGAGCGCGGAATGATCAGTGTGAGTCCTCAGGGCATCAGCAACGACCGCGGCAAGACCGCGTGGAACGGTTTTGCGAATCATCGCTTCAGCAACACCGACGATGTGGGCTTCGTTGCCAAAACCATCGAGCACCTCGCGACCAGTGCCGCCATTGATCGAGACCGTATTTTTGCCACGGGTGGTTCCAGCGGTGCCATCTTCTGTTTCCGCCTCGCGATGGAGACCGACTTGTTTGCCGCCATCGCCCCGATGCGTGGCGCGATGATCAAGCGGCCGCCAACTCCGAAAGGTCGTCCCAAGTTGTCGATCCTCCTTGCCTGCGGGACTGAGGACGGGTTGTTCACCGGAAACACCAAGGTTCCGTCCGAGGTCTTTTATCCCGCGTCCCAGACCATGTCTCTCTGGGCCGCCAATCACGGCAGTTCCGGATCCTCACCGAAGATCATCGAAGACTCGAGCACTCTGAAACTGACCCGCTATTCACCGGCCGAAGCAGATTACGAACTCCTGCTCTACGCCGTGAAAGGCGCGGGCACAGTTTGGGACGAGAGGGAACACAGAAAGCGATTCGCTTCATGGGGCAGTTCTTCTCACGCCATCGCAGAGGTTCTTCCCAAGGCGATGTCCGGTTGAAGAATTGAGTCTCATCTCAGGTGTTGGTTGAAAAAATCGAGTGTCAGACTTCGACGTCGGGCGTCCCAGAATTCCTGGGGCACATGGGGTTCATTGGGAATCGTTTCGAGCGAAACCGCCAAGCCGGCGTTCCGGTAGCGGTCGCTTAGATGGATGCTCTGATCCAAGGGGACCAACGGGTCCTTCTCGCCGTGGAATATCAAGAGTGGAGGGTCGTCCTCGGAGATATCGGGTACGGGGCTGTCCAAGCGGGCCAGATCCCGTTTCTTCATGAAGGGTCCGCCTAGCAGTTGAGCCAAGATGGCGTTGGGATTATCCAGGTCCTTGCGGTAGTGAAGGGTCCTGATGCGGACGAAATCGCTGGCTCCACACATATTGAGTCTGGCCTGCGCGCGGCTGGATTGATCGAGATTGCCGCCGACCGTTCCCTCCAGTTCCTTCATGCCGCTGCTGGTGCCGATCAAGGTCGCCAGATGACCTCCTGCGGAGATGCCAGAGACGTCGACCTTTTCAGCGCTGTAGCGATACATCTCGGCGTTGGCCCGCAGCCATCGCACGGCGCCTTTGCAGTCATGAATTTGAGCCGGGAAAATGGCCTGACCCGACAAGCGATACTGCAGGCTCGTCACCGCGAAATCATGTCGGGTCAACCAGGCAAGTGGACAGCGATCCTTCCTGCCGGACTTCCAGTTGCCACCGTGAATCCAGACCAGCAAGGGGGGCGTATCCGTTCGGTTTTTCGGAAGATACAGGTCCAGTTTCAAAGGAAGGCCGTCAATCTTGGCGTATTGAACGTCACGGATGACCTCGGCGTTCCTCGCCGGGGTGGCTACATATTTCGAGTCGGACGGTTTGGAAGCCGCTCGTCCGACATCGGTCATGCGACCAGCGCCAAGAGCGTGGCAACGACTATCGACCTTGAGTTTTCGTTGTTGGTTGCCTGGGAAGACATCAATAGTCAGCGCCGTTGTCGCTGGCGTCCACAGAACCCTTCCACTTGGTCCAGTCCGCGACCATGGACTTCAGCTTCTCCGGCTTCTGTTTCGCGAGATCGGTGGTTTCGCCAGGATCAGAAGCAAGATCGTAAAGCTCCCAGTTTCCTTTGTTCACGTCACCGTAGGCTTTGAGCATGCCGTCATGCCACGCGGCCTTTCCGCGGATGTGAAAGGCCAGGGGCCGGGGGCGTTCCTTCATTGAGCCATTGATCAACGGCAGCAGGCTGACACCATCGAGTGGCCGTTGGTCCGGCATCTTGATTCCGACGATGTCCATGACGGTGGGGAAGTAGTCGACAGTGCAGGAGGCGACGCCGCTGGAAGAGCCGGGCTCGATCTGGGCGGGCCATTCGATGAGGCCGGGAACGCGAACACCGCCTTCGTAGAGACTGCGTTTCCGACCACGAAACGGACCTTGTTTACCGGGGGACTCGTCGTTGCCCTCAGGACCGTTGTCGGAGCAAAAGGCAAGGAAGGTGTTTTCGGCGATCCCCTTCTTGCGCAGGAGCGCGCGAAGACGTCCGACCTGGCGGTCCAGAGCGGTCACACAGCCGTAGTAGTTTTGTTCGAAGCCGGTAGTCCTGCCGTCGTCATAACTTGCGGCGTCCTTGCGGCTGGCCACGACCGGCAGATGTGGGGCGTGTAACCAGATGATGGCGAGGAAAGGTTGGTCATGCTCAGCTTCGATGAACTTGAGCGCACGGTTCATGATGATCTTCGAATCGTCACCCGTCAGTTCTTCGGAGTTCGGATCCACCATTT
>JBMYQZ010000392.1:0-3475 GCA_049601855.1 Limisphaerales bacterium
TGCCGAGATCGCGGGCGTGGCGGAGCATTCGCAGGGCAGGGGTGAGACCCCCGCATTTGCAGAGCTTCACGTTGATGCCATGAAAGACGCCGTGACATTTCTCGACGTCGGATTCGATGAGACAGTTCTCGTCCGCGATCAAAGGTAGTGCGGAGTCCGCGTAGACTTGGGCGAGGTCGTCACGCGAAGTCTCAGGTGGCATGGGTTGCTCGATGAACTCGACTCCGAGGGCTTTCAGTTCCCGGGAGTTGGCTATGGTCTGCTCCACCGTCCATCCACAGTTCGCGTCCACTCGAAAGATCGCGTCAGTGTGCCGGCGTAATTCCTCGACGATGGCGATGTCATTGCTGGTGCCAAGTTTGATTTTGTAAATGGGCCAGTTCGGGCGCTCCTTGAGCTTCGCTACCATCACGGAAAGTTCATCGATACCGATGGTGTAACTGGAAGCAGGAGCGTTTTTCCACTGCAAGCCCCACATACGATGGAGTGGTTGATTCGTAATTCGGCCGTGAAGATCGTTGGCGGCGATGTCCAGACAGGACGATGCAAAGTAGTTGCCGGGGAGATGGGCGTGAACGAGATCCCAGAGTTTCTGTGGTGTTTCGAATTCGTGATCGGCGAGGATTGGCGCCATGGATCCGACGGTCTTGGTCAGAGTTTCCAAGCTCTGATGATAGAAGGTGTCGTCCGGGGCTTCGCCGTAGCCAGTGAATCCGTTGTGCTCCAATTCCACCAATAAGCTGGGTTGAACGGCTTTGGATCCGCGGGCGATCGTGAAGACGTGTTCCAAGGGTAGGTGACAAGGATGGAGAGTGATTTGCATCAGCGAAATTTGAGGGTTGGGCCGACCGGAAGACGGTGTCGCCAATAGTCTTTCTGGGCGTCAAAGTAAGTTGGGATAGGAGTTGTTCCCTGGTCGGTCAGGTAAATGGCTCGGACGATTTCGAAACGGGGGTGGACTTCGGGGGACAGTCCGTCGTAAGCGGCCGGGTTGTGGAACTGGTCGCCGTCATCGGCCTTGGTGCTCATGGTGAGGCGACAGAGTTTGCCAGGCTGCAAGTGGATGGGAGCAGGCAATTTGGTGAAACGGAATTCATTGTCCAGACTACTTCCCTGGGTTGAGGCTGAGGCGAGTGTATTTCCGTTGAAAGTGAGTTCGATGGTGTGGGAGGCGTTCAGTGTACGGCCTTTGCTGCCCTTCGCAGTCGGCCGCTCGATGATGTTGTCGTTCGGTGCTGAGGTGGCATCGCGGACGGGATGGTCGCCCTCATGATAGTCCCACATTCCAAGATGGGTGACTTCCAGCGGGTCCGTGCTGCGGATTCGGAATTCGAAACCGATCTTGCCGGTAAGGTCATTGCGGAGATTGTGCCAGCCATCGTCGATGACCAGGCGTTTGGCCGTCGGAGTCATGAGTGGGCGGGCGTGGCCTTGATTGTGGAGGAGCAGCAGGCGTTTCGACAATCGATCGATCGCGGATTGTTCGCCGGCACTCCATTCGTCATTGGCTTCGATCGGGTCGTTGTAAAGGTGGTAGAAGCGTTCGACTTTGAGTTCGCCGTAATTGCCTCGCTTGATAGCGGTTTCAGCTACGCCGCCACTGGAGATGATCTTTTGAGGACCCTCGCGCAGGCTCATGGCGTCATTGCTGAAAGGTGGACCGAGATGACAGAACATCAAGCGGGGGCGCAGGTCCGGGCCCTTGGCTTCGCCGGTCCAGTAATCGAGTACGTCGTAGCTGTCCCGAGCATCGGCATTCCCTAGCGGGTGATCGAGGAGACGCGCAAAGGTGGCGTAGAGGTCAGTGAGAGAAAAGTGAGTGCGATTGATTTTTCCGCCTTCGAAATGTCCCTTCCAATACATGAGAAATGGGATGCGCAGACCGCCTTCGGTAATACTGGCTTTCTTTCCACGCAGACCGCCGGACTGATGGCTAATCGTGTGTTTCTCCCCTTCGTTGGGGCCGTTGTCGCTGGCGAAGATGACGAGGGTGTTGTCGATCAACTTGTGTCCCGGGTTCCGGGGATCGGACACGGTGTTCAGAAGTTCGAGCAAACGTCCGAAGGCGATGTCGTTCTCGAGCACCATGTCTGCGCGCTCGCCGGCGACGGATCCATCGGTCATGCGGCTGGCGCCGGCGACGGGTTGGCCGTTGATGGAGGTGGGAACTGCGTAGCGGCCTTTTTCCCACAGTTGTTGGTGATTGGAGTTGGGGACGTAGTAGAGGAAGAACGGGTCGGGCATCGTTGTTGCCCGATTGAGGAAGGATTCGACTTCACGCAAGTAGACCGGGCCGATCTGCGTCAAATCCCAGGACGGATCGGAGATGATCTTGCCGGCATGACGTTTGAAGCCAGTCATACGCATTTTGCCTCGATCGTTAAATGTCCAACGGTCGTTGCGCAGGTAAATACGCGGCTCGGTGTCGAGGGCATCCTCGGTATTGCCGGGGACTCCGAAGAATTCGTGAAAGCCGTGATGTGTCGGGCCGTCGAGGAGTGGTTTGCTGAAGTCGATGTCGTGGTGGTAGAAATGCGTTGCTGGCTTGCAGTTCCCGTTGTCGAAGGCAATGCCGACGTGATACTTGCCGATGCAACCGGTGTGGTAGCCATTGGCCTGGAGCATCTCCGGCAAGGTTACCATCTCACGTCGAATCATTGGCAGGTTGGGTCCGTGCGGCAGCCAGCCTTGGCGTTTGAGATAAGGACGATGTCCAAAACGGCCGGTAAGCAAGGAGTAGCGCGAAGAGGAGCACATGGAAGCCCCGGCGTGGACGTCTGTGAAAAGCAGGGCACTCTTGGAGAAACGTTCCAACTGAGGTGTGCGGATGGTTTTACCGATGAGGGCGCTCTTGGGCATGAGCCGTTTGCCCAAGTAAGCGCTGGTGTCTCCGATGCCAATGTCGTCGACCATCATCAGTACGATGTTGGGCTTGTTTGCCCAAGCCGGAAGAACAACGAGAAGGATGAGACCGATGACTTGAAAACTGCGCATGGGGCGGGCGCATATTGCCGTCCACGCGTCGTGCGTCAATCTAGAGCGTGTGGCCGGGGACGTTGCAGGTGGCCGCTTCGGCCAAGGTGCTGTTCCCGGTGTACGTCCCGCTACCAGGGCAGAGTGGAAGACGTGATCCACGAAAGTGGGAGATCAAATCAGGATCGGTCAGTGAATAAGTGTCAGAGGTTTTCTTGTTCCGAACGAAGGCCCATTCCTGGATGGCGTGGTTGATGACGGTTTGATTCCGGATGCAGGTGCTCTTGGAGGACGCATCACGGGAGCGCACGTAATTTGGGATCGAAATGATTGCGACAATGGAAAGAACGGAGACGACGATGATGAGTTCAATCAACGAAAAGGCTCGTTGTTGGCGTCGTTTGCAGTTCGTTCGATCGGATTTCAAATTTCTAGGGGGTCGGAAACTAAAAAGATCCGCCCCGGTTCACCTGGCTGAGGCAAACGGAAAGCTGGTTGTGTC
>JBMYQZ010000392.1:3485-5687 GCA_049601855.1 Limisphaerales bacterium
AGACGAGAAAGTTTCACCCATGGGATCGCATTTCGATATAGGGACGAATCCAGTCACGTGTCCGAATTTTTCCCACAAACCGACTCCATTCAATCTGCGCCTTTGAGCGAGAGTCTGTAATGCGTGGATCCTGTGGTTTTGATATGGGGAGGAACACGTAGGAAATGTGACTACCCATGGAATCCGTCCGGTGGTCCCATTTTTGTATCCAGCTGTTGTGATCGTTGCCGGAAGCTTTGTTCCATCGGGCCCCCGGTGGTGGTGGAATGGATGACTGAACCGGGGCCGGCGAAGAAGAACGAGGTGCCGGTGTTGCTGATCGGGTGGTCGAGGCTTTCACCCGTGGTGAGAAAGGAAATGAAGGACGATTGAACGAGTTCGTTGGGGCACTGCGGTTTTGCCAGGAGACATTCTCAGTCGTATCACCGCGAACCATGGTGAGTTATCCTTCTTGAGGTATTCTGAATTCGAGACGGACCGGCCGCTCTGACGGAACGACCAAGTCGTGCTCGAGGATGCCTAGCTTTCGATGATGGGCGCGAAGTTGGTAGCGACCGTGAGGTGGATGTTTGATCTGAAACTGCCCGTTGGTGTCCGTGACGGCGAAGTAGGAGTGAGGAACGACGGTGAGATAGGCAAACATCCAAGGATGGACGTCGCACTTGATGCGAAGAAACTCCACGGGTTTGTTGAGGGTGAATTCTGCCGGGGGACTGTTGGGGACCTGTGTCCACATTTTCGGTCGGAAGCTTCGGGTGGTTTTTTCCACCACGTTGATCGAATGAAGCAAGGGGTCCGCGTTCGATATTCTAATTGGCGCGCCAGCTTGGCAGGCCGATACGTATGGAGCGTAGATGCAACCATGCGCTGCGATTTCCAAGACGTTCGTGTTGGCACGGTCCGGTTTTAGTCCTTCTCCAATCAGCGTGACGACAACATCGGCAAGCCCTTGGTTTGTAGCGACCATGAAGAAGCGAGTTGTCGCTGGTTGCGGATGACCGGCTTCGACGTGGGCTGAGCGGCAACTTTGGTTCAACGGTAGCTGTTTTTCCGGCGGAGGTTTGCCGACTAGACGCATCGTTCCCGTGATCCATCCCTCGGAGTGGATTGAGACGTGGGCTTTCCGATTGAGTGGTATTGAGGATGTCTGGTTTTCGGATGAAGCGCTCGCGGATTGGGTGTGAGGATCTACAGCACTCTGGCGGCTTATCGTATGCCGATGGGTATCGCGGATGATGGGAACGGAGATTGCGACTGGCAAAGATCCGCGAGGAACTGTGGCCTCTTGGTGGTCGAGGGCTGGTCGGTGCGCAGCTGTTCTCACTTCCGAACGGTGCACGAGTAGAATTACCGAAGTGCAGACCGCGAGAGTGATGATGATCGAACTCAGCCTGATGCTGTGATCTGGAGATCTTGAGCGATTCATTGACCTCATCAGATTAGATGATGGCCGGGGGCTGTACAGTAGTGCTTAGGTATAGCCACGAAAAAGCCCCGGTGTTTCCACCGGGGCCTTGCGAATCAATTCTGGAAGAAGCTTACTTCTTCTTTTTGGTGGCCTTCTTCTTGGACTTCGGTGCTGCCTTGGCGGCGGCTTTGGCCTTGAGGTTGGCTTGGGCGGCGGCCAGGCGGGCGGTCGGGACGCGGAAAGGTGAGCAGCTCACGTAGTTCAGGCCAAGGCTGTGGCAGAACTTGACACTGCTTGGCTCACCACCGTGCTCGCCGCAGATGCCGAGCTTGATGTTCTTGCGGGTGCTGCGGCCTTTAGTTGCGGCGATCTCCATCAATTGGCCAACGCCGGTTTGGTCGACCACGGCGAACGGATTGTTCATGACGATTTCCTCCTCTTGATAGTTCGGGAGGAAAGAGCCGGAGTCGTCGCGGCTCATGCCAAGCGCAGTCTGTGTCAGGTCGTTTGTGCCGAAGCTAAAGAACTGGGCTGTCTCGGCGATCTCGTCAGCGGTCAGAGCGCCACGCGGCACCTCGATCATCGTTCCGACGAGGTAATTGAGTTTCACGCCTTTTTCCTTGGAAACCTCTTTGGCCACACGGTGGACAATCTCGGCCTGCAGTTCGAGTTCCTTCCGGAAGCCGACCAGCGGAACCATGATTTCCGGATTCACCTTGATCTTCTTTTTCTGGACGTTGGCCGCGGCTTCAAAAATAGCGCGCACTTGCATTTCAGCAATCTCAGGGTAGGAG
>JBMYQZ010000393.1:0-5686 GCA_049601855.1 Limisphaerales bacterium
AACAATTCGGAGTACACCTGCAACACCACGTCATACGCAACCCACTTGTCCGTCTCCGCAATTTTTCGACTCCGGGCCTGCGGATCCCACTTCATGCGCTCGTCAAACTTCCCCATCGCTTCTTCGTGGAATCGCTTCCGAAACGCCTTGGCCCCATTCACGAAGGTCTCCGCGTTCTGCAACTTGTGGGTCTTTAAAGTCGTCCAGCGCCGGTTCTTCAACTCCGGCAATACGTCATTCACAAAGAAGTCAGTCCGCACATGCTCGGAAGTTCGAACGAGATTCTGCACGTGCGATTCCATGCCTTTGAACACCCGCTGATGTCTTGCCGCCCGGACGGATTCCGCCAGCGGGATTCCGGGGTAGGCGTAGTCATCTCCAATGTAATGACCGCCCAACGACGAAGTTAAGACGCCTAAGAACGCCAGCACCTGATGACTTCTCTCAGCTGGATATTCGCTCATGCTCATTTCCACAAACCTCACCCTTCGAAATTCCGAGAGAACAGAATCCTTCGTTGGCTGCGTGGTCGCCCCCTTGTGCCCCTGCACCGCAGGATGATCGCTGTGCACGATGTGGAACCTCCGGGGACGAATCAGCGACGCGATCTCAGAATCGCCGAACTCACGCAGCAAGCCCCAGACGTTCCGGTAAATCGGTTCCTGCCAAACGTTCTCCCGGGATCCGAAATACCCACTCACCGTTACCGAATCGATTCGCGTATCCACCGCGCCCGCATAGAAAGCGACCAAGCCGCCCTCCCCATGGCCAGTCACTCCAATCTTCTCGCTGGGATAGCGTTCACGCAACCAATCAACCCCGGCCATCACCGTCTGGACTTCATAGCCAATCACGTGACGTCCCATGTGAAACGCCTGCCGATAGATCCACTCACGATAGGTCTGGTCCGATCTTTTCAACCGTCGATCCTCCGTCACCAGCTTGGCGCGAGAAATGGGCGTCGGAATCAGAATACGAAAACCGTGCGAAGCCATTCTTCGGACTCCTCGATATTTGTCCGGAGTGCCGCCACCAATCACGTTCTCCGGTGTATCGCTCGCATCCGGGAAAACGATCACATTGGCGACCGCGTCTTTCGCCGGTTCCACCAATAGACCCTCAGCCGAGAAACCGGGTAGCACACCCCAACGCACCTGGCGCACCGTATACCAATCGCTGCCCGCAACCTCCGCAGACCGCAAGTCATCCCCGAATACTTCCAGGCGTGCAGGAAGCCTTTCATCAACCGCCCCAATGATCGTCCGCAACCGCTTCCGATTCCGTGCGGTCGCATCTTCACCCTTCCAAAATTTTGCCCGTTTGCCACGAGCCTCACGGATCTTGCGCTCTACGAATTCATGAGCACCATCCATCACCCACTCGGAAAGGTCATCACCGTCAAATACCAAGGGCTTGGTGTTCGGCAGATTGTCGGCCGCCTGAAGACCAACGCAAAAAAGTAGGCACGATAATCGCAGGGGAAGCATCCCCGTATGTAGCAGCCGACGTGAGGAGGCTCTAACTTTTTCTACGTCAGAATGTCGCGCATGACGTGACCATGCACGTCCGTGAGACGAAAGTCCCGGCCTTGAAACTTGAAGGTCAGTTTCTCGTGATCGAGGCCGAGTTGGTGGAGGATGGTGGCCTGGACGTCGTGGACGTGTGGGCTCTGGTTGATTCCGCGCAATCCCAGGTCATCGCTCTCGCCGCAGGTGATACCAGGTTTGATGCCGCCGCCAGCCATCCAGACGGTGAAAGCGTCGATATGGTGATCGCGACCACCGATCTTGTTGTCACGAGTCTCGCCCATCGGCGTCCGACCAAACTCTCCGCCCCAGATCACCAGCGTGTCGTCGAGCAGCCCGTTTTGCTTCAGATCCTTGATCAGTGCGGAGGAAGGCTGATCCACCTGGCCACAAACCTTTTCGAGATCCTTACCGAGTGTTTGATTGGGTCCACCGTGGTGGTCCCAGTCGGTGTGATACAACTGCACGAACCGCACCCCGCGCTCCACCAAGCGGCGGGCGAGCAGGCAGTTGTTGGCGAAGGAAGCCTTGCCCGGTTCGGCACCGTACATATCGAGCACGTGTTTCGGCTCTTTCGAAATGTCCATCAACTCCGGCGCGCTGGTCTGCATCTGATAGGCCATCTCGTAAGAGGCGATGCGCGTCTGGATCTCGGGATCACCGACCAGGTCGAAGCGTTGCCGATTCAGATCGCCAACCACATCGGTGAACTGGCGTTGGCGATTCCGATCCACTCCGTCCGGACTAGCGAGGAAAAGAATCGGATCACCGGTACTGCGAAAGGGAACGCCCTGATAAGTCGTCGGCAGGAAGCCGCTCGACCAAAGCGTCGATCCCGCCCGGGGCCCACGGGGGCCGGATTGCAAAACCACAAAGCCAGGCAAGTCCGTTGACTCACTTCCGATTCCGTAAGTAATCCACGCGCCCATGCTCGGTTTACCCGGTTGCGGATGGCCGGTATTGAAGAAGAGTTTGGCCGGACCGTGATTGAACACGTTCGTCCGCAGTCCCTTCACGAAGCAAAGTTCATCGGCGATCTCGCGATGGTAAGGGAGCAGTTCGCTGAGCAAGGCACCGGACTGGCCATAGCGACCGAACTCACGTTCGGAACCGAGCAGCTTGGGTACGCCCTTGAGAAAGGAGAACCGTTTGCCTTCCAAGTAACTGGCGGGTGTCGGTTCACCGTGCAGCTGGTTCAGCTTGGGCTTCTGATCGAACAACTCGAGCTGGCTCGGACCGCCCGCTTGGAAAATGTAAATAACTCGTTTGGCCTTGGTGCCGAACATGGACGGCTTGGGCGTCATCGGGTTGGTCGGCGTCGCCATGAGCGAATTCAACGCCATCGCGCCAAGACCAATCCCGCTGTGTTGCAGGAACTCGCGCCGGGAGTTGTTCAACTGCCGGCCGGCTCGAAAATTCAGTTCGTCATTCACGGGTGATAAACTCGTCGAGGTTCATGACCGCCCGGGCAACCATCACCCACGCGGCGGATTTGGGGTTCTTCATCGCCACCTGTTTGGCGGCTTTCTCATCATCGGCAAACTCACGGCGTTGCGCCTCCAGGTATTCCTGCAGGCGTGACAGTTCCCAGGAAGCCGGCGGACGTGCCAGACAACGTCGAAACAAATGCGACAAACGTGCTTCATCATCTTTCTCCTCTCGTTTCAATTCATCCTCCACCAAGGCCTGCACCATCTCGAAGATCCCCTCGTCGTTCGCCATCGCGAGCGATTGCAAAGGGGTATTCGATCGCGGCCGCGAGGTGCAGGTCGCGCTCAGATCCGGCACGTCAAAGGTCGTCAACATCGGATACGGCGCGCTGCGATAGAAGAAGGTGTACATCGTCCGGCGATACTTCTGCGGCCCTTCGACTACGTTCCATTTCTTCTTGCTCTGGGTGAAGTTGTAAACCCCGTCCGGTTGAGGCGGATGAACACTGGCTCCACCGATCGTGCGATTCAGTTTGCCGGATACGGCCAAGGCCACATCACGCACCAACTCGGCATCCACCCGAATACGGTTCTGTCGGGCGAGCAGCCGGTTGACCGGATCGACCCGTTGCGGCGCGGGCCGACGATGGGAGGCCTGACGATACGTTGCCGACGTCACGATCAGTTCATGCAGCTTCTTCTGTGACCAACCTTGCCGGACAAATTCACCTGCCAACCAATCGAGCAATTCCGGGTGCGTCGGATCGGAACCCTGCGTGCCAAAATCATTGTCCGTCTCCACCAACCCGGTCCCGAAATAACGCATCCAGACGCGATTCACCGTCACGCGAGCGGTCAGCGGATTGTCCGGATGGACCAACCACTTCGCCAAGGCCATCCGATCCCGCTTCACGTCCTTCGGCAACTGCGGCAGAAAAGCGGGGACATCCGAGCTGACCTTGTCACCCTTGCGCAGAAAGTCGCCGCGGAGGTGAACGTTACTCTCCCGCATCGTCTTGCCTTCGCGCATGACCATGGTCGTCACCGCCTGGGCATCCAGTTTTGACTTCTGCGATTCCAATCGCTCCACCGTCACCGACAATCGCTTGCGATCCGGATCCTGGTTCTGGTATTCCGCTAGCAGCAGTTGCTTCTGCTTCTTGCTGCGTTTCTTGGCTGGAGTTTTCACCGCAGCAATCAGGTCCTTCGCACTGTTCAACGTGAGCAACCCCTCGGGGATCTCTGCCAGGGAAACTGCAAACCGTCCGACCATATAACGCGAATTGCGGGCGCTCTCGTGCAGAATGCGAAATGCCACCGAACCGTCCAAGGCAACCGGAGCGTCGGGATAAAAGATTGCCCAATGATCCACGTTCATCTGCTTCTTGGACTTGCCCCCACGGTTGATCGCCCAACCGGTATCGTTCTTGCCATCCAACACATTCTCGATCGGAAAGCGCGGTTGCTCGTGATCGGCCACCGCTTTGTGAAAGCGAACCGGTTTGCCACCAACCAACACTTCAAAACCGGTCATCACAAAATTGCCGTTACCGGCCAGCCCGGGACCGTTCTTCGGCAGACGCTTGTCGGCAATGACATCAAGCCGCACAGCGGTGATTTGTTTCGCGTCCGTCTTCGCCGCGACCGTGTAGATGTCGTGACTCGGATGTTTGGGCCCGACGAAGAGCGAGTTATCCTCCAGCACCTTGATATCCGCTTTGCCCCGGGTGGTGTACTTCGTTGGCGTCACCCGCTGCCAGGGCTCGTCAACCAGATCGATGGTCGAAAGCTCCCTTTCCCAAGCCGCCCGCGAGCGACTCGGTGCCTTATCGTATTTGGCCAAACTGGCTTTCGCGTCCGCCAGCTGTTCGTTCAGCACTTTCACCTTCGAGGCGTAATCCGATTTACGAACTCTCACCGTCGGACCGGTGTTATTCTTATCCTCGGTGGTATTGAAGAAGGCGTAGAAGCGGTAGTAATCCTCGATCGTGATCGGATCGAACTTGTGCGTGTGGCATTGCGCGCACCCCACCGAAAGACCAAGCCAGACCGTACCCGTGGTATTCACCCGATCGACCACCGACTCCACGCGAAACTGTTCGTCGTCCGTTCCGCCTTCCTGATTGATCAAGGTGTTGCGATGAAAGCCCGTGGCAATGATCTGATCCTGCGTCGGCTTCGGCAGCAAATCCCCCGCGATCTGCTCGATCGTAAACTGGTCAAAGGGCAGATCTCGATTCAGCGCCTTGATCACCCAATCCCGGTACGGCCACATTACGCGCGGGCTGTCGATCGTGTACCCATTCGAATCCGCGTAGCGCGCCTGATCGAGCCAGTGCCGTCCCCACTTCTCACCGTAATGCTCATTGTCCAGCAGACTACGAACGACCTTCCGAAACGCATCGGGATCCTTGTCATTCACGAATGCGTCGACCTCTTCGATCGTCGGAGGCAGACCGATGAGATCGAGATGGACCCGACGGATCAGCGTGAAGCGATCTGCCTCCGACGCGGGCGTCAATCCCTCAGCCTCAATCCGCTTCAACACAAAACGATCGATCGGATTGCGCGCCCAGTTCCCGTCTTTCACCACCGGCAATTTCGGATGCTGGATCGGATGAAAGGACCAATGATTCGTTCGCGCCGGCCAGTTGGATTCGTCCGCGGAAACCAAGGCAACGCCGAAGAATAGAATGAGGGCAATTCGGCTCATGAACTCGTGTTGGACTG
>JBMYQZ010000394.1:0-5662 GCA_049601855.1 Limisphaerales bacterium
TGGTGAATACGCGCGCAGCGGAAACACCGGCACCGAGTGCGCCGGTTTCTGCCGGTGTCCTGACCAATGCCGCGCTCATTCCGGTACAGATTCCGAAGTCGGTGTTTACCTACGACGAGACATTTGGCAAGGATCCCTTCAATCCGAAGAGTACGCGGCGGACTCAACCGGAGGAACCGGAAGTGATCGAAACTCCGGACGCGCCGAAGCCGGAGCCCAAAAAGATGAGCCTGCAGATGAACCCGAAGCTCGTCGACCGGACCGTGAATACGGACGATACCGGTCTGGATTTTCTCTCCATCAAGGGCATTATCGCGACGGCCCGTAGTCGCACTGTGACCCTTGATACGACCACGCGGACCTATTCGTTCCGTTCCGGCGATGAATATTTCGTCCGGGTTCCCGATAACGGACGTCTGCGGATTCGTTGTGTTGAAATCCGCAGTCGTGAGGCAGTGTTCAAACTGTCCGACCGACCGGAACCGATCGTCTTGAAGATGCGATGAAGAATTGCCAGCCGGTCGCTCAGCGGTCGGCAAACAAAGCACACTGACATGAAAACCAGAATTCTTTTCCTCGGCTTGGGTTTGTTGCTGGCCACGACTGGCCGCGCCCAGAACGCCGGGGGCAATGTGGCAACGCCGCCTGCGCCGTTGACGAATGCCGCCTCACGGGTGGTGGGGCAGATGCGGTCGGTGAACTCCGGGGAGACCTCTGCTGCAGCACCCACCAGCGCGACCGTCCCGCAATCCAAGGTCGCGGTGCCGGTCTTTGCGCCGCCCGCCAACGCCAACCGTCCTTCTGCCCAGCCGATTCAGCCGGTGATCCCCGGATTCGACCCGACTCCTTTCCTGCAGGCGGAAGAGGAGATGATGGAAGTGATCACGAATACGGCTCCCGAGGATGAGATTATTTTGGAATTGAAATACGACGACATCGAGTTGATCGAGTTGATCAAGAGCCTGGCGGTGCAGGCAGATTTGAATGTGCTTTTTGATCCGGCCGTGATCCAGCAAACCCCGACCGATCCCAATGATCCGAATGTGCAACCAGCGCGTATTGTGCCGGCCTTCCGCATGTCCAACGTGACTGCCAAGCAGGCACTCGAGGCGATTTTGGAAAACTACCAGATGCAGATGATCCACGATCCGAAGACGAACACGTATCGGGTCACCAACAAGACCGCCCAGCAACAGGATCCCGTGGTTACCCGCATCATCACGCTGAAATACTCCAGCCCGACCAATTTTCTGGAGGTCCTGAATGCCGTCGTCAGTCCGCCAGGCCAGGCCAGCCGCGGTTCGGTGACCGCTTACAATCGCACGCAACAATTGATCATTACCGCCACCGAGGATCAGTGGGACATGGTCAACCAGTTGCTGGACCAATTGGACACGCCGGTGAAGCAGGTGTTGATCGAAGCCAACATCCTCGAAACCTCTCGCAATCCGCAGACCTTGCGCGGCATCGATTGGAGCGGCACGCTGCAGAACCAGAATGTCGGTTTTGGCAACGGGCGCGTCGAGGGAACGATCACGCAGACCCGACCGGGTGCGACCACGACGACGACGCAAACCCTGCCGAGCGGACGGACCGTGACGAGTTCACAGACCGCTAAATCCCAGATCAATGAGACGATCACATCCACTTTGGGTGGCTTGGCGCCGGGGTTGAATCTGAACACTCGCGACGGCTTCTCGCCTTCCACGGCTTATCTCAGCGCCGATGGCGTGCGTGCCGTTCTTTCCTTCTTGAACTCTGACACGGAGACCGAAGTCATCGCGACTCCGCGGGCAGTGATGATGGATGGCGATAAAGCGCGACTCGAAGTGACCCGGGCTTTCCCAATCTTTGAAATCACGCCCGGTTCGGCTCAATCCCCGGCCGGTTCGACCGTCACCTACACCAACATGGGTACTATCCTTGAGGTGACACCCGTCGTGCAGGCAAACAATAATATTGCGCTGCGCGTGACCCCGGAAGTTTCCAACATCGACGGCCAGGATACCCAGACCATCAACGGCGCCGTCAATCAGGCCAATATCTACGCCATTCGTCGCATCAACACTCACGTGATGGTGCCCAGCGGCTTCACCCTTGTGATGGGCGGCCTCATCAATGACACGAAGACCACCGGCAATACCAAGGTTCCGCTCTTGGGTGATATTCCTGGTCTCGGCTGGGCGTTTCGTCGCGAGTCCAAGATCCAGCGCAAACAGAACCTTATCATCTTCATCACGCCAACCATCATCGAGCAGCAACATTTCCAGGCGCCGCAGACCGACTTCCTGCACGGCGAGAATCAACCGACCGCGGATGATTTCCTGAATCAGCGGATGCAGACGCAGAAACCGAAGCCGGAACAGTTCATGGATTCCGCGAAGCCGGCTGAATGGCAGCGGAAGCCCAAGAAGGGCGGCTTCTTCAAGTGGTACGGTCGTTGAAACCAATCGTTCGCATGTCATCTCGGTTCACAGAACAGAATCCTCACGGCGTCGCTGCCCGCGTGCGCTGGGCTGGGATCGTGTTCTGTGTGCTTGCCTGGCTGCCGCTATCCGCGCTCGGTCAAGCGACGGTGGCGACGGTGGGCGGCGGCCCGAACCAGACCAATGTCAACTTCAACGGCTTCTCCGACGGCGCGACCCTGCAAAACGCGCAGTTCAACACCCCAGGCGGTGTGGCGCTGGATTTCTTTGGTTCGTTCCTTTATGTCGCGGATACTGCGAACAACGCTGTGCGTCGTCTGGGCCTGACCAATGACGCCACTGCCACATTCCTCGCATCGCAGATGAACCCGGTCGACGTGATGACGGATTCGGCCACGAACGTCTACGTACTGACACGGCTAGACGGTTTGGTTCGGCGCTACGACCTGTTTGCCAATCTCTTGGGAACCAACAACGGGACCGCGCTCGTCTCGCCCACGGCGATGGCCTTCGATCTCAACGGCGATATCTACGTTACCGAACTGGGCGGGGCATTGAAGAAGATCACCACCGCCGGTGGTGCCGTGACGACGATCGTGGCGGCTGGAACGTTCGTTATGCCGCAAGGTGTCGAGGTGCTTGATTCGGGAACCATCATCGTGAGTGACACCGGCAACCATGTGTTGCGGGCGGTGAATCCCACCACCTTTGCCGTGACGCTTTACACTGGTATCATTGGAACGGCGGGTGGCAATGACGGGCCCGTAGGGATCGCTCGCTTGAATTCTCCGGCCCACGTCTCGAAGGCGGGCAACGATATTCTGGTCCTTGCCGACCGAGGCAATCACGCCGTGCGCCTGGTGGATACGTCAGGGAATCTGAGCCGGCTCTACGGCGTCCTTTCAAGTTCCTGGGCCAGCGATTTTCCCGGGTGGGAAGATGGCAGTGCCTTCTTTGCCGAAAGCCGGCAGCCAACCGGCGTGGTCGTCGACGGAGCGGGGGATGTTTTTGTGTCCGAACAGTTCTATCATCTGATTCGGAAAGCCTCGGCCACCGGGCTCAGCGGACCTAGCGGCGTGTCCGGCGGCTCCGGGGGCACAGTGACCTTGAACCCGCCCTCGCTGACCATCTCTCCCAATTCCGGCTACTTCCCGATCGGACAGACGATCACGGTGAACAGCACTAGCACCAACGTCTACTTTCGCACTGACGGCATGGATGCGACGACCAACGACACCCGCCTCGCCATCACCAATGGTGTCGGCACGATCAAATGGAAGAATTCGACGAACGATCTCACGGCCTTGCGTGTGTCCGGTTTTGTTTTCAGCGGAACCAATGAAGCCGTCACGAACGTGGCCGGTATGGCGGCGGTCACGAACAGTATTGGTGTGCCACCGGGACTGAATACGAACCTGGTTGGCGGCATCGGTGCCACCGTGGTGGCTCCGGTGGTGGTGAATCTTCCGGCGGGTCAGCAATTGCGCCGGCTGGGCTTCCGGCTTGAGGTCAGCCCGAACGGCGCGGCGCCCATCATTGGCGATACCTTTGACGCGGTCTCCGTTACCACCAATGACTTCATCCGCTTGGTCACCAGCGACGGCACGCAGGAAGGCCCCGTGACCTTCACCGCCACTCCGTACACGATCGGGACCACACGTGGATTGAGCATCAACTTCATCACAACCACGAATTTTTCGGTGAGCGGATTTGCCGTGGTGGCGGTGGTGGGGATTCCAGTGCCGGGCGGCGCGACGGTGGGAGACAGCTACAACATCAATGTCATTCTGCCATCCGCCACCGACGCCGCGGGGAATGACGTCCTGCTCAATTCGGCCCCCACGCGCGTGCTCAACGTGCAGAACATCCCTTTTCTCGTGGGCGATTCGTCGCCGGCGGGTTGGTATAACGCAGGTGATTTTGGCAATACACCGGACGGGACCGGAGGCGGGCAGTTGCTTTTGAGCGATGTCGTGAATGCCTTCAACACATCGGTCGGTATTCGGCCGCCGTATCCCTTCACGGACGTGTTCAACGCGATGGATGTCTTCCCTGAAGACGCGGCGGGCACGGTCGGTGGTGATGGGCAGATCCGTTTTCTGGATTGGCAGATCATTCTCCTACGGCAACAGCATTTGAATACCAACGGGTTCTTCGGTGTGAGCCAGACCAACTGGTCGCGGCAATGGTCCGCCGGTGGCGTGCTCACAACCGGCACCACTAATCTGAACACCACCCGCAGCGCCTCCGGCCTGGCGCCGCCTGTTCCTGGTCTCGTCTGGAGTCGCGAGGTGTTGATGACGGCCGGCTCAATCGAGCACGTTCAACCCTTGGGCGTTGTTTCCATCCCGGTTCATGCGCGCGTGACTTCAGGTGCCAATATCTCCGGGATGCAGTTTCGTGTGAGCGTGCGTCCCACGATCGGAGCCGCGCCCTTGACTCACCAGGTGCAGTTTATTTCCCAGTATCCCAACGAGCGCCAAAGCATCGGTTCTCTGTCGGACGTGGCGATCGCCTGGGACATCGGCCAGATCCGCCTTGCCGGCGGGACGAGCAATCTGATTGGCAACGTTCTGTTCACGGTTCCGGCTGCGGCCACATCGGGGCATTGCTACACGGTCGAAATCGAGTCCGCCGATGGCTCGCCCAATTACAGCGTCCAGTACGAATTCGAAACACGAACCGGATGTGTGTGGATCAATGGCGCGGCGCCGAATCCGCCCAGCCTCGTTTCCGATCAATGGCGCCAGCAGTTCCTCTCCGGCTTGAACTCACTTGCCGGTGATCTGGATGACGCGGATGGCGACGGGTTTTCCAACCTGCTCGAGTACCTCGCCGGCACCAATCCGAACGATATCAATTCCTTGTTGCAGTTGCGTCCTTCGACGATCTCTTCCTCAATTTTCGAATTGCTCAGCGCGCCAGGCAAGTCCTACGCGCTCGAGTATCTCGATGTCTTGAGTGGCAACACCTGGCAGACCCAGTCCACGCATTCGGGCACGGGCCAGACCATTCAGATGCAACTTTCCAACAGCGCGGGCGGCACGCGCTTCTACCGGTTGCGGATCATTCCCTAGACCGGCGCATGGTATGAAAGATCGATTGCGAAACATGACATGGCGAACCGGCTTCGGCCGGCCGGCTCTGCTGTGGTTTGGGCTGCTGACCTTGGCGCTCTCGCCGGCGGTTCGCGCGCAGACGCTCAGCACGGTGATCACGAATTCAACGACCTCCGG
>JBMYQZ010000395.1:0-5661 GCA_049601855.1 Limisphaerales bacterium
GACAGCATTCTGACCTACGGAAAGTACCTGCAGCTGAACCATACGGTCATTTTTGGCGGCGTTGGCCAAGGTCGTCAGGTGAAGTCTTTGAATCGGGGGGTTGATATTCTGGTGGCGACGCCCGGTCGCCTGCTCGACCTGATGCAGCAGGGCTTCATCAAACTCAACGACGTCGAATTCTTCGTGTTGGACGAGGTGGATCGCATGTTGGACATGGGATTCATCCCGGATGTGAAGCGGGTATTGGCGAAACTTCCGGACCGACGTCAGACCCTTTTCTTCTCCGCCACGATGCCGCCGAAAATGGTGGAACTGGCGAGCACGATGGTTCGCAATCCTGCTCGCGTTTCGATCGCTCCGGACAAGCCGACCGTTGAGCGCATCGAGCAACGGGTGATGTTCGTTGGCAAGCGTCACAAGGACGATTTGCTGGTGAACGTGCTGGACGATCCGAAGATCAACAAGGTGATCGTGTTCACGCAGATGAAACACGTGGCCAACAAGGTCGTGCGAAAACTGGAAGTGATGGGCATCAGTGGTACCGCGATTCATGGCAACAAGAGCCAGGGTGCCCGCACTCGTGCTCTGGACGGCTTCAAACACGGTGAATTCCGCGTGCTGGTTGCGACCGACGTTGCCGCACGTGGGATTGACGTCGATGACGTGACGCACGTGATCAACTACGACCTGCCGAATGAAGCCGAAACCTACGTTCACCGAATCGGCCGCACGGCTCGTGCCGGTGCGAGCGGCGATGCGATTTCATTCTGCTGCAGTGAAGAACGTGGCCACTTGCATGATATCGAACGGCTGTTGGGTCGTGAAGTTCCCGCAGAGATGGAACACGACTATCACTGCGAACAGGCGTTCAATGCTCCCACTTCGAACAAACGTTCGAGCGGGGGCGGCGGAGGTGGTGGCGGCGGTCGCGGAGGGCAACGTCAGGGAAATCGGCGCTCCGGCGGGCGAGCCAAGAACCAGCAGAAGCCAAAGTCATTGGGTGCTGGAGGAAGCCGTTTTGGTGGTCGCAGCCGTCGCCGCTCCGGCAATCGGTAGGGGCTGACGAATCCAGCGGTTGCGGGTTGACCTGCTTTGGCAGGCCAACCGGATCATTTGAATTCGCGAATGCGGATGTTCTTGAACTCGCACTGATCCTTGTGATCGGTGAGGAGGATGTGGCCCGTCTTCTTGGTGCCGAAGCCTTCGTGCTTCTTGAATTTGCTGTTCTGGACAGCTTCAAGGACTTCTTTGCTGCCGAGCTTGTATTGGAGGACCATCTTGCCGTTGAGCCAGTGCTCGACCGTATCTCCGAGGACGAAGATACGAGAGTGATTCCATTCGCCGGGGCCCTTGACGGAGCCCTTCGAGTTTGGGGGGAGAACGTCGTAGAAGCTGGCGGTGAGTCCCTTGGGTTTGACGGGCTTGCCTTTGGAGTAGTTGATGTCGTCGAGCATCTGGTATTCGTGACCAATGGTGGCTTTGCGTTCCTCAAGGATCATGTACTTGATGCCGCTGTTCCCCTTGTTCTGCACGCGCCAGTTCCAGTTGAGATCAAAATTCGTGAAGGTCTCCTTGGTCATGATGTTGCCACCCGTCTTACCGGCGACTTTGGTAAGGACGCCGTCCTTGATCTGCCAAGCGTCGCCGATCGTGCCGCCCTTGGGGTAAGTGCGCCATCCGTCGAGGTTCTTGCCATTGAAGAGCATCCGCCAGCCCTTGGCCTTCTGGGCGTCGGTGAGGGTGTTGACAGCGGCAGAGGCAGACACGGGAAGGGCAAGAAGGAGGAATAGAATGATTTTCTGCATGGTGATAGTGGACGGTCGATAGCCGGGAGGTATTCGGCGGTCAACGTCGATCGATCTACGGAATGGCGTGGTCCCCATCGCGAACGATGGGCTGCGAACGAAATTATTCAGAAGGCGGATCCGAGGGCGGATTCTTGCCGGCCGCCGCGGCATCCTTGGCGGCCTGTTTCGCTTCCGCGCGTGCGCGGCGCTTCTCTTCTTTTCTCATTTCGCGGTCGCGACGCTTCTGATCTTTGCTCGGTGTAGTAGCCAATTCGCGGAGGACTTAGAGGAGTATTGGCCGTCCGGCAATCTTTATCGACGATTGAGACACGAATTCCGGTCGCGTTGTTGGCCGACTTTGTCCAGTCTGAGTTCGTGATGGATGACGAAAAGCAACAGGAAACTCTTTACGCGAGAATGGGGGGGCATGAGGGGATTCTGGCGTTTATTCGGCCGTTTTACATCGATGTAAGACAGCACAACGTGCTGGGGCCGATCTTCAACGCGCACATCAAGGATTGGGAGGCCCATCTGGCGAAGATTACGGACTTCTGGGCGTTACAGACCGGCGGGCCGTCGGAATATCGAGGTGGTTTCGCCGGGGCGCATATGCGATTGGGATTGCAGCCGGAGTTCTTCGATCACTGGTTGGGACTTTGGGATTTCAATTGCCAGCGGGAGCTTGAGCCAGGTCTGGCGGGGCAGATGAGTGGTTTGGCGCACGAAATGGGAAGGCGGTTGAAAAAGGTGGTGGGAGGGAAGCCTTGGTTGGAGATTGGGAAGGACTAGTCAATGCGCTGCTAGGGACGTGCAGCAGCGTGTCATTACCCGGTCAGCCGGCACTCAGGGAAATGTGCTTCAAGAATGGCGCGGACGCGTTGGCGTTCCGGTTCGAAGAAGTGATTAAAGGGTTCGGCGAGGTGGTCTTCGCAGATGCCCATCAGGGAAAGGGCGCACTTGGTGGCCTTGATGTTGCGGGACGGGTATTTGCCGATTTCGTAGAGGTCCTGGAAGTTGATGATTCTGGCGAGTAGTTCATCGCGCTTGGCATCGTCTCCGGCAACGCAGGCTTGGTAACAGCCCACGAAGATCTCGGGGAAGACGTTGGAGCCACCGTTCACACCACCGTCGCCGCCGAGGCGGATGGCGTCGGGGAGTTTGGCTTCGGGGCCGATGAGAATCGGCCAATCGGGGCGAATCGATTTCAGGCCAATGGCTTGTTCGTAGTAGTCCAGATCTCCGCCGCTGTCCTTGAGTCCGATGATGTTCTCCAGATCCGTGAGTTGCTGGAGCGTGTCGATCTCGAACCAGATCTTCGTCAGGCTCGGCATGTTGTAGAGAATCAACGGGAGTGGGAGTTCGGCGTTGATGTGGCGGATGTATTGGATCAGTTCCGTCTGGCCGGCGGGGAAGTAGTAGGGCGCCGAGAGGACGACAGCATCGGCGCCGGCGCCCGCGGCGGTTTGGGCGAGGGAAACAGATTCGACAAAGGCGGTATCGGTGATGCCGACGAGAACGGGAACGCGATTGGCGACGAGTCTGCAGGTCGTTTGAATCAGCTCCCGACGAAGTCGATAACTCAGGCTTGGAGCTTCGCCGGTGCTGCCGAGGATGAAGATGGAACTGACGCCACCCTTGATAACGTGTTCGATCAGGCGTTCGAGGCCGGGATGATCGATTTCGTCACGTGACTTGAGGGGCGTGATCAGTGGCGGGGTGACGCCTTGAAGACTAAGTGTTTCGCTCACGATGAATTGATGTGATGGCGACTTTAGGCGAGATCGTCGCTCGACGGAAGGGTGCGGATGACGGATGCTGTCTCAATGGCGACGGACGAGGAAGATCGGCGAGATCCGGACTGGTTTGTCACCACTCGTTGGACGGTGGTGCTGCATGCGGGTGAACCGGATTCGAAGGCGCGCCAGCAGGCTTTGGCCACGCTATGCGAAACATATTGGCGTCCGTTGTATGCCTACGTGCGGCGTCAGGGGTACGGAGCGCATGATGCGCAGGATCTCACGCAGGAGTTCTTCGCCTTCCTGATGAGCCGCGATCATTTTGCCAAGGCCGATCAGGATCGGGGGCGGTTTCGATCGTTTCTCCTGGGGACATTGAAAAAGTTTCTGGCCGATCAGCGAGTAAGGGCGCAGGCGCAGAAACGCGGGGGACGGAAGACTTTGTTGTCGTTGGATTTCGAATCGGGTGAGAGCCGGTTGGCTCGGGATGCCGTGGCGGGTTGGGATCCCGAACAGGAATTTTCTCGCGCTTGGGCCCTTGAGGTGTTGGAGCAGACGATGGGGCGATTGCGCCAGGAACATGAGGACGCGGATAAGGTGGAATTGTTTGCGGCGATCGAAGGGATGATTACCGGGGAACGAAACGGCCGCACTTATCTTCAGACCGGTGGCGCGCTGGGAATCTCGGAAGGCTCGGTGAAGATGTCGGTGATGCGGGCGCGCCGGCGCTATGGCGAGCTGTTGCGCGAGGAGATCGCCCAGACGGTGGCGCATCCCGGTGACATCGATGTGGAGCTTCGGGAATTGTTTGAGTGTCTGCGCGCGTGAACTTGTGATTTCGACGGCGATCATCCCCAGCAGATAGACCGTGGAAACAATGGAATCATCCGAGAACTGTCCCGAGTGTGACGCACCGCTGCTGAACGAGCGTTTGCCAGGGCAGTGTCCAGAGTGCCTGCTGGGCTTGGGATTGGCGACGCCGGCGATCGAAGTGGATGCGAGCGGTCACGCTGAGCCACAGTGGGAAGGAACTCTGTTTGGCGGATATCGGTTGGTGCGAAAGATCGCGCGCGGCGGGATGGGTATCGTTTCCCAGGCGCATCAGGAGGCATTGCAGCGCGATGTGGCGCTGAAGATGATCTTGTCCGGGCGCTTTGCGTCGGCTGATGAATTGCGTCGCTTTCGCATCGAAGCCGAAGCGGCGGCGGGTCTCGATCATCCGCACATCGTGCCGGTCTACGATGTCGGCGAATACGAAAACACGCCGTATCTCACCATGGCGCTGGTCGATGGCGGCAATCTCGCGGAACGGATGAGGTCTGGGGAATTTCCTCTTGGGCAAAAGAAAGTAGCGGCGCTGGTAAAGACCTTGGCCGAAGCGATTCATCATGCTCATCAACGGGGCGTGATTCATCGGGATCTCAAGCCGGCCAACATCCTGTTTGATTTGGCCGGTCAGCCGCGCATCGCGGATTTCGGCTTGGCCCGAGTGTCGAACCGCGCTGCCGAGGCGACAGTTTCGTCTTCCGGTACGCCTGCTTACATGGCGCCAGAGCAGGTGAATCGATCGACCGAGCTGACCACGGCGGTTGATGTTCATGCCTTGGGAGCGATCCTGTTCCAACTCCTGACCGGCCGGCCGCCTTTCGTCGCCAGCACGGCTGTGGAAACAATCCGGAAAGTGAGTGAAGAAGAGGCGCCCGATCCGCGCGCCTTGAACCGAGGGGTTGATTTCGATCTCGCGGTTGTGTGCCGGAAGTGTCTGGCGAAGGCGCCAGACGATCGATACGCCACCGCCGCGGCCTTGGCGGAGGATCTGGGGCGTTGGTTGAACGGATTGCCGATCGAGGCGCGACGGATTCCAATTTGGATTAGGATCGTCAAGTGGTCGCGCAGACGACCGGCGGTCGCGGCGCTGGCGATGTTGTCGCTGACATTGGTCGTCTCCCTGATGACAGTGCTCTGGATCAGTCGCGGACGAATCGAGGAACGCCGCGCCTTTGCGGTCGAACAACAGTTGCTCGCGGAAGCCGCCGGCGATCGCGCGGAGCGGGAGAAAGAGCGTTTGGGTGAGCTTTTGCAGCGTCTTGATTTTGAACATGCGGAATCCCATCTGGCGGAGGGAAAGACGGCGGAAG
>JBMYQZ010000396.1:0-5653 GCA_049601855.1 Limisphaerales bacterium
GCCAGGGTGGCCAAAGCAGCCAGGGTGGCCAAAGCAGCCAGGGTGGCCAAAGCAGCCAGGGTGGCCAAAGCAGTCAGGGCGGCCAAAGCAGTCAGGGCGGCCAAAGCGGAGAGGGGAATGTCGGAGGGAATAGCAGCCAAGGTTTGCAGGCATCCGGTTCTTCCCAAGGCGGATCCGGTGGTCCGGGTGGGCGGACTGGAGGCACGGGCTCCAGTCAGTGGCTGGCGCGAGCGGCTGCTGCGATGAACAATAGTCCCGGTATGTCCACTGCGGCCCAAGATGCACTTCAGGCGGCCTTCGAATCGGAGGCTCAATCGATTCGCCAAGCCCGCAATCGCACTCCCAAAGAGGGGGAAGGCGGTCGTCAGCTTGCATCTTCGTCCGGCGGGCAAGGCTCGCAGGACGGCAACATGGAAGGGCTGGCCATGGGAGGCGGCGGACAAGAGCCGGAGGGAATGCAGGAGGGAACGTTTGGCTTTGACGACGTCCAGGTCGACTGGGGACGCTTGCCACCGCGGGTGGCTCGTGATCTTCGTCAGTCGTTGCAAGAAGGCATGTCGAGTGAGTTTCGCACCCAAGTGAATGCCTATTTTAAGCAGATTGCTGAACAATCAACGCGTTAACATTAAAGTTCTTGGCCAGATGGTATTGATTCGCGCATTGATTTGCTTCTTGGTTGTATTATCGATGCCAGCCTCGGCTGCTGATCGGGCGACGCCGGTGGTCGTGGCGTTTCAGCCAGATCGGGTTGATGAGGCTATCGACAAGGGTGTGAATTTCCTGATCTCTCTGAGAACGGTGAACGGAGTGATTCACGAAGGATCCGGAGAATCCCATAATTTGGCCCACACCGCCTTGTCGGTGATGGCGTTGGCCGCGGTTGGGCACATGCCGGGAGATGACACGCGGGAAGGGAAGGCCATGGATCAGGCCCTTGGATTCATCCTGTCTCCGAAGGAAAACATTCGCAACAACCCCACAGGCTATTTCGGCGGACGTGATGGCTCCCGGATGTACGGGCACGGAATTGTCACTCTTTTGCTGACGGAAATGCTGGGAATGGGCAAGAACAAGAATCAGGACCTCTTGATTCGTGACGGTGCAACCAAGGGGATCAAGGTGATTTTGGACTCCCAACGAGTAAACAAGGGCATGGGCAAATTCATGGGAGGCTGGCGGTATTATCCGCATTCCAAGGATTCGGATCTGTCGGTGACCGTGTGGCAGCTGATGGCCCTGCGGTCTGCCAACAACGCCGGCTTGTCCGTGCCGAGGCAGTCGATTTCGGCGGCGGTTGAATACCTGCGGCGAAGTTACTACTCAAATCGGGATCCTCGCTCGGGACAGCCCGTATTACGCGTATCGGGATTTGGGTATCAGCCCGGTAGCCGCCCGACTTTTGCGATGACCTCGGCCGGATTGCTGGCTCTACAGGTTGTGGGCGGTCATAACCTCCCGGAGGTTCAGGGAGCTGGGCAATGGCTGCTGAACTACAAGATTGCTTATGATTCGGATTACCTTTTCTACGGTGGTTACTACATGGCCCAAGGAATGAAGAAACTCGGGGGGGAATTCGCGACCAACACCCGCCAGCGCATGGAGCAGCTCCTCCTGGACAATCAGAGTGAAGATGGCTCTTGGACCGCAGGGAATGACGAGGAAAAGAACAAAAAGCGGGTTTACGCCACCTCCTTGGCAATCTTGGCGCTCTCGGTGAAGCACGGCTTCCTGCCAATTTACCAAGATTGACCGAACCCGTTCCCCTTCAGGGACTTATTCACAATCCTCAGGTTCGTTTTAGGGAGAATCCCGTATTTTGCCCGACCCAGAAGTCCCTTGTGAAAATCGCTGTTTTTTGCTTAGTATGTCCGGACTTGCGCATGGAAATTGAATCGTTTCATACCGGAGGGCGGAAACGCCTTTCTGGGATCCTGATTTGTCCTTGTTTACCGGGTTTTGCCTCGGTGAATTTATTGTCTTCCGAACACTCTTTCACACCATCCCACGCGCGAAGTCGCGCACTTTTTTCGCTAGTTTCCCAGTCGGCAACTGCACACGCCAACGGCTAATTCTGCTATGCAACCAGATCGATCTGCTAGAACCGGTTCCCGCTTCTGCCACGTTGACAAAACTGAAATGAAGAGATTTGACGGAAAGCCGGGACGCCCGGCGTTCTTGCTTGGGTGGATGCAATCCGCGCGAAAGATGTTTACAGGACAACTGTGTACCGCGTGGATGGCGGCCTTGGTCTTGAGCGTGCTGGCAACGCAATCGGCGCAGGCTCAGCTGACCATTTTTTCAGCCGGCAATGACACTATTACGGTTGAGACAGTTGAAGCACTGCCCGGAACGACGGCGGATTTTGGTATCGGCCCGGTGTTCTCGAATGGCGGCAACAAGGGTGTGGAAGAGTCTCGGACGGTGACGTTTCGGTTCCGATTGGACACTGGCGGTGCTGCCAACCGTACTTACACATTCACGTTTGACACGGTGCCGGTTACCGACACGGGAGTGGCTATCAGTGATTTTCCAATCCGCCCGGGGAGTGAACTTGCCACGCCGGGAACAGACTATACAGATGTCAATTCCACGGTGACTTTAGCGGTTGGCGCCAATGGCAACGCTGTCACCCGTGATGTCACCATTACCACCTTGGGTGATGAGACCGTGGAGTTTAACGAGGATATCCTGATCAATCTGGAGAATCTCCGACGGACCGTACCGACGCCGGCGACCACGCTTTTCAGCACCCAATTCGCCTGGTTGACGGCAACGATCTATAGTGAGGACCGGCCAGCTGGATCGGTTGATAATACTTACAACGACAACTCGACGGTGCTGCCGTTTCCGGGTGCCAACAACACCGTAAACGCTTTGGTGTTGGATACCTCTGGCAACGCGGTCATGGGTGGTGACTTCACTTCCGTGAACGGTATTCCGCGCAACGGTATT
Organism: Limisphaerales bacterium; assembly: GCA_049601855.1. Classification (GTDB taxonomy): domain Bacteria; phylum Verrucomicrobiota; class Verrucomicrobiia; order Limisphaerales; family JAYPXF01. Next base: position 2,953 of record JBMYQZ010000396.1, read on the forward strand.
GTGCGCCAGTTTCCCAGTGGTGCGGTTGATACCTCATTTAATCCGGGGTCCGGTGCCAACTCGTTCATTTCCACCATCGCCTTGCAGGGGAACGGGCAGATGATCATTGGCGGTGGTTTCACATCGTTCGACGGTGTCGGGCGACAGCGCATTGCCCGGTTGAATGCAAACGGCTCCCTGGACTCCTCTTTCAATCCCGGCACGGGAGCCAACTCAAACGTTCGCGAAGTGGAATTGCAGACCGATGGCAAGATCATCGTGGTGGGTGAGTTCACTGTCTTCAACGGATCCTCCCGGAATCGGATCGTGCGTTTGAATGCGGACGGGTCGGTGGATCCGACCTTCAATCCTGGCACAGGTGCCGACGATGTGATTCGCGCGGTCGAAGTGCAGGCCAACGGCTCCATTGTGGTGGCGGGTGACTTCACCACTTTTAACGGCGAGTCTCGTAATCGCATCGTTCGCTTGAACACAGATGGCTCCGTGGATTTCAGTTTCGATCCCGGCTCGGGTTTCAACAACACGGTGTTCACTTTGGATATGGACTCCTCCCAGCGCATTCTCGCGGGTGGCGCATTCACCACGTATGACGGCGTGCTTCGCGGGCGGGTTTGCCGCGTGTTGGCAACCGGTGCAATCGATACCAGTTTCAATCCCGGTTCGCTCGCCACGGGTGGCGCGAATGACACCGTGTACTTTATCGAGCAGGTGGCCGATGGGCAGAGTCGGATCATTATTGGTGGTCTTTTCACCAGCTTTAATCAGAGCTATCGCCGTAACCTGGCCCGCCTGTATTCGGATGGCACGTTGGATACCGATTTCATGGATCGCGCGTATTGTAGCTCAATTGGTTTTTGGCAGGAATCGCCGCAGAACGATTCGTTCATCACGGCGGCGAGACTGGAGGCTTCCGGTAGTTACATCGCGGCTGGTTTCTTCGACCAGGTGGGTGGTTGGGACATTGATGACTTCGCGTTGTCGGATACCGGGCAGAACGAAACGGATGAGATCCCGGTCTGGAACAATGGCAACACTGAGCTTCGAAAGAACTTCTGTCGAATCGTTGGCGGAGACACCCCGGGGCCTGGGCAGATGGGATTTTTGCAGAGTTCCTACTCGGTGGACGAATTTGCCGGGCAGGTTCGTTTTTTGATGTTCCGGGAAGCGAACACCACGTTGGCGGGTATTCTGTCTGACTTGAAGGTGACTCCGACTACGGCCACAGCCGGTGGGACAGACTTCAACATGGTGAACCCCGTTGGGGGGGCAACATTTACCCCGATGGCCTGGCTGTATGCGGATGCGGTCGCCGACTCGGGTGGTGTGCTGGCGGATGGTTCCTCCACTGCGAACTCCCTCCCGTTGGATTTCAGTATCAATAACGACACGGTCGCGGAGGGTAATGAAGAGTTTACGATGTCTCTGTCTACGCCCCGAGTGATTGCGGAGAACGGTGTTCTGTCGACCGGTATCCAGTTGCCGCGGGATGGTGGACGCACCGGTACGGTGCGTCTGAATGTTTCAGAGGCATCCATCGCTGCCGACGGTACCGTCACGCTGGCTGAGCATCGCCTACAGAATGGCACCCCGATCATTTTTGACCTCCTGACGGGCGCCTTGCCGACGGAGATCACGGATGGGCAGATCTACTACGTGGTGAATAATGGAAGCGTGTTCAACGACACCACGTTCCAGTTTGCTACCCGTCCGTCTTCCTTGGACGCCTCCCGCGTAACGACCATTTCAGCGGCGGTTGGCACCTACGAGATCATGGTGGTTCATCCCACGGACCCGGCGTTGGGCTTCATTGATCAGACCACCGTCACGATTGTGGATGACGACTTCGAACCGGGGACCTTTGGATTTGCTGAGAACGCCGTGACGGTCAACGAAGATGCGGCCAACGCGACCCTGACCATCAGTCGCTTGGGTGGTGTTTCTGGTGCTGTTTCCATGGATGCTGTCACGGCCAATGTAACCGCCACCGGTGGGAGCGACTACGCCACGGTGAATCAGGCGCTGTTCTTCGCTGCCGGTGAAACTTCCAAAACGCTGACCATCTCGATCTTGGATGATATTTTGGACGAAGCGGGCGCGGACGAAACCTTTACGGTCACGTTGCAAAACATCACCGGACCGGCGGGGCGGGCTATTGCTGCAACCGGCGCTGGGACGACCATTGACGGCACGACGATATTTGGTCAATTGACGGTCTCCATCACGGACAACGATCCGACGGGTGGAATCAGCGCTGGCGGCGTGGACACGACCTTCAATTCTTCGGTGGGCACGGACAACAACGTGTATTCAGTCGCCGTGGACTTCCAGGCGCATCCGCTGATTGGTGGCGAATTCACCACGTATAACAACGTGAGTCGCAATCGCGTTGCCTTGCTGACTGCTCAGGGGGCGATTGATACTGCGTTCGACCCCGGTAGCGGGGCCAACAATGCCGTCTTCAGTGTTGCGATCCATTCGCAGACTGACGTGGGAGACAGCGGTGCTAATCGTGGCAAGTTCGTCATGGGTGGTGATTTTACGATCTACAACTCCACCAACATTAATCGCATCGTTCGTCTTAGTCCTGACGGCACGATTGACTCGGCGTTCAATCCCGGTTCGGGCGCCAATGGTGATGTGCTCGCCATCGCGATCGACGCGACGACCGGCAAGATTTACATCGGCGGTGATTTTACCCAGT
>JBMYQZ010000397.1:0-5652 GCA_049601855.1 Limisphaerales bacterium
GCGACCAGAACGCCGCCGATCACGGGCCAGACGGATTCGATTTTGCCGTAGGAAATCATACGGCGTTCTTCCGGGGCAATGCGCAGGCGGTAGACGAGTTCGCCGGTCTTGACCTTCAGCGCCGTAACATATCCGGTGTGGTCGCCGACGAGGCAGATCCCTCGATGCAGGGTGGGGGGCGTGTCCATGCGAGCGCCGAGAGTATGGCGCCAGGCTTCCTTGCCGGTCTTGAGATTCACGGCGATCAGTTCGTTGTGATCCATGTCGCCGACGATGGAAACTTGCTCGGAGATAACCGGGGCAGTGAGGCGACTGTTGAGGTAGGCCTCCCAATCGCGTGAGACGGTTCCTGGTTTGGTGGCCTTGGCAACTTTGACGGACCAGAGTTCCTTCGGTTCCGAGTTGATCACGCTGTCTGAACTGCTGCTTCGCGAGGGACCGCCGCGGAAGCCTGACCAGTTGGATTCACGAGCGACACCGTCAGCTCCGTCGCTGTATGAAGAGTAGATGATCGGTTCAGCGGGAGTCTCCATTTCTTCGGGTGTGGGCATGCGCCCGATGGAGGCGACAGCCAAGAGACCCGAGATCTGTCCAGGGGAACAGTTGCACCAGTTCTGTGCAATGTAGCCGGCGCCGTAGGCAGGCATGGTGCCAGTGAGGCAGGCGGAACGGGCGCCGCCAAAGAGTGTGCGTTCGCCGTCCTTAACGACGGAGCCGCCGCGATTCGCAAGGTTGATTCCGTTGACCTTGAAGACGGGGGTGCAGACATGATTGCGATAACGGAAGAAGTTGTTCTGAACCTTCTTGGTTTCTTCGGCGTTGAGGGGGTGGCCGGTTTTGGCATTGAGAAGATTGACCCGACTACGGTTGGCGGTTGCGACCGCAACGGCACCAAAGCCGGCGGCTTCGAGGTTCAAGGTCTGTTGGAGGAGCCCCATCTTGGGGGCTTCACTGCGCCAGAGGATCTTGCCGCTCTTTAAATCGAGGCCGATGACCTGATTGGGCGGATGTTTCAATGTGCCAGCTGCGTCCTTGCGGCGATGAGCCAATTCGAGTTGGTCCGGTTGGGAGCGGTTGACAATAATGACGCGTCCCTCGGCAAGGAGCATGGAAGTGCCGAGAAGGTCCTGTTTCCAAAGTGTTTTGCCGGTCTGGTCGTCGTAGGCCTCCAGTGTGCCCTTCTTGATGGCCCAATCCATGCGGCGACGATCGTAGCGTTTGGCGGACCCCATGCTCTCGCCTTCGTCCCAAGTAGCGGCAACCACGACGCCGTCTTTGGCGGCGATAACACCCGGGATGAATTTGGTCTCGAGTTGCATGACGGTCTTGCCGGTTCGCGTATCGACCTTGAGCATCTTGCCGTTCTCGCCGGCGAGATAGAGATGGCGACCGGTGGAAATCAGCGGAGCCAGGTTTTCGATGTAGAGTCCACCGTAGTAGGTGGCGCCGATGCGTTTGCGCCAGAGCAGGCGACCGTTGAATGCATCCCGACAGGTCAGGTATTGGTCGGTGCCGTATTTCGATTGCCAGCCTTCACCCAGGTTCTCCAGCACGGCTTCGGAAAAACTGAATACGCGACCGTCATCGACCACCATGGCACGGGTCGAGGAATATCGGTTGGCGGCACGTTCGGGGTTGTTGAAGTTCATCGGCAGACCGGCGTTCCATTTGAATCCGAGCGGCAGGTCGAATACCTTGTCTTCGGAAACGGGAATCCCATCCGGACCATGGTAGCGATGAGTCCAGGTATCCATCTGCTCGGACAGCGGCTTCTCCTGAACCTGCGCCAACGTGCCATTGCGGCAGGTCGCCAGGTGACCAAACGGTGCAAGGCAACGACGAGCATCTTTCATCTGCAAACCGTCGGCCTTGGCCTGCTGAAGGTCCATGACCACGATACTGTTGAGAAGGTCGTCACGAAACGGGAGCGACGCCAGCGTCAGTTCCTCAACCGAGATGTTCCCCTTCAATTCGGCCTTGGCGATCTGCTGATTGAGGGCAGCGACTTCCCGCGCACTTCCGGCGATGATGTGAACCAGGGAATTGCCGCTCGCCGCCAACGCGCTGGCGACTTTCGCAGTATTGGGGTCCCCGCTCGCGATGAGCAGAATGACGCCCGGGCGGAGGTCTTCGAATTTTGAAGGTTTGCTGTCAGCGTTTGCGAGATTCGACAGCAGACAGAGAGCGAGGGACAGATGGTATAAACGATTCATGGCAAGCTACGGGTGATTCCCGCCAGCTTGCCATGAGCGAATGGGGCCGCAACCCAATTCAGACCGGATCAGTTCTCGATCCGGTAGAGATGAGTCTTCGTGCGGATGAAGAGGGCGTCGCCCGATACGGCGGGAGAGGCCATGCAGCCATCCTCAAGTTCGTTGGTGGCCAGGACCTTGAATTCCTTGGGATCGGCCGCGAACACAAAGGTGATGCCGGCCTCGTTGCAGATGTAGATCTTGCCATTGGCAAAGACAGGGGAGGCGGAGAAGTTGCCGGACTTGCGGGCGAGGCGTTCCTGCCACTGGAGGTCCCCGGTCTTCGCGTTGTAACAACTGGCGATACCACCATCATCGACCATGAAGAGATTCTGACCGATCATCAGCAGTGAGGGTTTTTTGGGAATGCTCCGCTTGTGGTGCCAGACCTTGGCTTCAGGATCCAACGCGCCTTCGCCCTTCAAAGGGACAGCGATCAATTCACCTTTGCCAAAGCCGGTGGGAAAGTAGGCGTTACCGTGACCAAAGATCGGGCGGGTGCTGGCAGAATGTTGACCATGGTGATCCATGCGCCAGACTTCCTTGCCGTTCACGGGGTTGTAGGCGTAATGAGCCTTGGCGCCGCTGCTGAGGAGGAGAGGTTTCTTGCTCAGCCAGGCGATATGCGGAGTGCTGTAGGCCTTGCGCCAATCACCACCCGCGGCGGGTTTGCCGTCCTTGTCGAGATCCTTGAAGTCGACCGAACGCTTCGTGTTCCAAACGGACTTGCCGGTCTTCTTATTGAAGGCGTGGACGTATTGCGTGTCGGCGCCGTCATAGTTGTTGATCAAAAGATTGCGGAAAATGATCGGCGAAGAACCGGCGCCGCGGAAGTGGTCACAGACGAGGTCGCGGCGCTCCCAGAGGACCTTGAAGGTCTTGGTGTCGACGCAGGCGGTCCCAGGGGAACCCCAAGTTACGTAGACGCGTCCTTCCTCAATCGCCGGGGTAGGGGAGGCGTAGGAGTTGAACTTGTGCGCGAACTGAGGCTCCTCGACATCGAACAGTTTTTTATCATGGATAACCTTGCCGGAACTCTTGTCAACGACCACGACGCCGAGTTGCTTGCCGTCCTCCGTGGCGGTGGTCATCCAGACTTGGTTGCCCCAGATCACCGGCGAACTCCACGCCCGGCCATGAATGGGGGTCTTCCATTTCACGTTCTCCGACTCACTCCATTTGGTCGGGAGTCCCTTGGAGGTGGTATGACCGTTGCCTTTGGGACCACGGAATTGGGGCCAGTTGTCGTCGGCGTAGGCGCCGAGGGCGAAGAGAAGAGAGAGCGCAATGATGAAGCGTTGCATAAGCTGGTATTAGGAATGGCTTAATGGACGAATTGGCGGAAGGTCAATTCAATCTGACGCCGAGTCGATCACCCATCTTGGTGTAGAGTTCCCGGTACTCGCCGGTGTGGTCGATGAGATCCTGTTCAAGTTGGATGCGGCCGGGTTCGAAGAGCGTGATGGTGGAGGAACCTCCGAATCTGAAGAATCCCTTTTCGCCACCCTTGGTTATCTTCGTGTTCGGATCGTAGGTGTATTCGAAGCCGCCGACGCAGGTGGCGCCGACCTCGATGGTCAACACCTTGCCAAATTGCTCCGACTCAATGAGACATAGCGCACGTTTGTTTTCGGCAAAGATGTTGATGTTCTGTTTCAGGGCGATGGGGTTGACCGAGTAGAGGGGCCCGTCAATGAGTGTTGTGGGGCTGGCCTGTCCGGCGACCGGGAAATGAAAGCGATGATAATCCACCGGACACAGCCGAGACAGGACCAAGGAGCCGCCCCGAAATTGGCGGGCCACAAAATGATCGCCAATCAGGCGTTCGAGGTCGAAGACCCGCCCCTTCACGAAGATACCTTCGGCTTCATCAATGTTCTGATACCCGAGATGACGGCCATCGGCGGGGAAGATCGCGGTGTCAGGATCGGGGTCAATCGGTCGGGCGCCGGGCTTAAGCTTGCGGTAGAAGAATTCGTTAAAGGTCTGATAGGACTCGGGATCTTCCGCAAATTCATCCACCTCCACCGCGTAGTCCGTGATGAACGGCGAGACTTTCGCGCGGGATGCTTTGCGATCCATTCGCCAGCCATACCAGCGGGAGAAGAACGACCGCTTGACCAAGGCGTGCAGGGCGAGCTTGCCGAGCGGGTTGCCATAAACAAAACGGAGATAGGCGTCGCCATACACCTTCTCCGTCTCGATCGAGCCGGTGGCACGGTTGTAGAATTCGATCTCGCCCGGCATGAGCGTGGCGTTCTATTTCAACGCCTGTTCGATCATCTTGCGCTGATCGCGGTGGGAGCCATCGACGATCTTCTTCGGGCCGGTGGTCTTGACGAAGATCGCGCCCTGCTTGCTCTCCACGATGGCAGCGAACATGGCGTAACCGGGAGTCGGAGTCTTGGGGCCGAAGAAAGACTTTCCGAGCATGTAGGTGCCGTCGGCGACGACATAAGTCACCTTGGTCCCGTTGATCGATTTGCTCTCCTGCTTATTGCTGTCGAGCTTCTGGAATTGACTGAGCCAGCGCTTGACGTTCGCGTCCACGCCGCCAGCGCCGCCTTGCCCAAAGTGGAAAAACACGACTTCAGCACTCTTGGAACCGTCCTCAATGGCGAATTGCGCCTTCCGCATCGACGACTTGGGCGCAACTTTCTTCCACGCACCGGGTTTAGTGAAAGTGACTCCCGCAACCGTAAAATCGTCCGCAGCGATGGCTGACTGGGTCAGGAGCATGGCTCCGGCGATAAGAAAGGTAATCCGTTTGATCATGGGCCACGTAAATAGAAGAGGGCGCTGGGATTGTCAAATCTCGCGACGCTGGGGGCCGACGCCGGAGCGGTTCGGAGGCTGCAACAGAGGCTTCCAAAGCCGTTCCCGGACGGTGAATGCGGTAGGGTGCAGTGCTTGACGCCCCTATTGGACGAACCTACTCTATTTGAAAGCCGTTCGCGCCTCAGGGTAAACTCGCAGGAGACCCATGAAGACCAAGAAAATTATCAAGGAACTGGAATCGCGAATCTGGACAGTCTTGACGGTGCGCCAATCAATTTGGTGCGCCGCCATGTGGTTCTTTTTCCTCGGAGTGGCAGTGCTCGCCATCCGCATGTTGACCCATTGGCCGACCCACTATCTCGTGGCGGCCGTGTTGGGCGTGATTCCTCGTCCGGTGAGGAGGAAACCGGGGTTGATGCCGTTTCCATCGCTGCGTCGCAGGGACATCTTCCGGTTGTCGCCGTTGATGTCTGCGATGATCTGGATGAATCCGTGCTGGGCCCGGCTGCGCTTGTTGTCCTTGCGCTTCTCCTGTCCCGCCTTGGTGTACGGGATGCTGCGGAGGCGAAGGGCTGCGTTGACCAGCAGGCAGTAGCCGTTGACCAGGACCTTGTCGCGGGAA
>JBMYQZ010000398.1:0-210 GCA_049601855.1 Limisphaerales bacterium
CTTGGCGAGAAAAGCGTTCTGAATCGAATCGACCTGACGTCGTGCCCTGGCCCGTCGCGTTGCCGTAATGCGCCCAAGGTAGTTGGTGTAGTTGTTTCGAATCGTGTTCTTCTGGCCGAGAAGGTTGAAATAGTCATTGACGACATCCACCGCGAAACTCTTTTGGAACTGCGTATAGTCTCGAATCGCGTAAACCACGTCTCGCTCAGC
>JBMYQZ010000398.1:220-5640 GCA_049601855.1 Limisphaerales bacterium
GAGTCAAACGATCCGACGTGGCATTGTACTTCCCGCGCCCGCGCCAAAGCGGTTGCGTAAACGAGATCGTGAGCGCATTGGCCAGACTCCGACGAGGATCGCCGGTGACGAAACGTAGCATGTCGTTGGCAAGATTTGCGGAGACGGTTCCGCCAGTCCGATAAAGGCGCTTTGAGATCCCGAGTGACGTGGCGTTTTCAACACGAACATCTCCATTGGCTTGTCGCTCTAGGCTCGGGTTGACCCGGCCAGACCAGATTGAGCCAAATACGTTGCGCTGGTTACTGAGGTTCAGGGCCGCCAAATAGAGCGTCTCCTTCTGCCGTTGGTATTCGCGACTATTCCGATACGCCATGTCCAGCGCGGACTCCAAGTCCAGACGCAAGACCCCCGTGCTCCGGCGATCTTCGATTAATTCCGATGCCGGGATGTCTTCCGGATCGCGTCCCGTATATTGGGTGTCGATCGTGAAGTCGTTCGTCTTGCCGAAGACCTGCATCTCGACCGCCCGGATGATCTCATAATTCTCCTCGTCGGCCTGGCGCTTGTATTCGAGGTTGGAGCAGCCGGCGAGGAGCAATCCCAAGCCAGTCACAAGAAAGAGGGACACACCACCTACGTGGCGCTTCCCTGCGTCAATCAATCTCAGCAATTCAGTTGTCATACGATTCAGCCGGAAACGGGATCTGGCCGACAGAGGTTGGGTTGGAGCAAATGCTACGGCTGATTGACCACTACCGGCAACAGTTGATTCAATGGAAATTTGCGGGGAATCGGGCAAATTTTGCTCACAGCTACAATTAGACCTCACTGAAATTCGCAAGGATTCCGTTGCCGGTCGATTCCTCTCCAACGGAAGATTCAGTGGGCATGCCGCGGGACGTTGTCGGTTACGTTGCGATACTTGCAGGCCAGTTCCAGGCAGCCGCCGGTGTCCAACTGCCCCACGCAGGAACGATAGATCTCCTGCCACGGCGTATGATTCTCAATCGGCGGAGGCGTATATTGCTCGCGGCGTCGCCCCAACTCGGCGTCGTCCACGAGCAGATCGACTCGGCACGCGTTCAGATCAACGCGAATTCGGTCATTGGTTTCCAGCAGGGCCAAGTTGCCTCCAGCAGCAGACTCGGGACTGGCGTTCAGCATCGACGGGCTGTCGCTGGTACCGCTTTGTCGTCCGTCGCCGAGGCAAGGGAGTTTGGTGATCCCCTGCTTGATCAGATAATCCGGCGGCAACATGTTCACCACTTCGCCGGAGCCCGGATACCCGATCGGACCGCTGCCGCGAATGACCAACAAGCAGGATTCATCGATCTTCAGCTCGGGATCGTTGATTCGTCCGTGGTAATCCTCGTAGCCCTCAAAGACGATCGCGCGTGATTCAAAGCAATTCTCACTCCCTGGTTTCGAAAGAAAGCGTTCCCGGAAATCATCGCTGATAACGCTGGTCTTGATGAGTGCCGAATCGAACAGATTTCCGGAGAGAACCAAGAAGCCTGCTTTTCCTTTCATCGGATTGTCGTATGGGAAGATGACCTCACGATTGCTCGCTTCAACCTTGGCACAGTTATCCCCCATCGTCCTGCCGTTGATGGTCATTGCATCCTCGTGAATCCGGCCGACCCGGCACAATTCACCGACCACCGCGGGCACGCCACCAGCCCGATGAAACCCCTCACCCAAGAATTCGCCCGCCGGCTGGCAGTTGACCAACAACGGCACATCGTAGCCGTGCGTCTGCCAATCCTTCGTGACCAACTCCACTCCCAGATGTCGGGCGATCGCATTGAGATGGATGGGACAGTTCGTGGATCCACCGATGGCCGTATTCACGGCGACGGCATTCTCGAACGCCTTGCGGGTCATGATCTTGTCCGGCGTCAGGTCTTCCGCCACCACACCGACAATCCGTCGTCCGGTCTCGAAAGCCATTTGCTTACGTTCGCGATAAGCCGCCGGGATGGCCGCGCAACCGGTCAACGACATTCCGAGTGCTTCAGCCAAGGAATTCATGGAGAGCGCCGTCCCCATCGTGTTGCAATGCCCATCGCTGGGAGCCGAGGCACAGACCATATCCATGTATTCGTCATGGTCGATTTCTCCTGCTTCCAACATCCGTCGGCCTTCCCAGACCGTCATTCCCGATCCCGCCAGCTTGCCACGAAACCAACCGTCAAGCATCGGACCGCCCGAGAGCACGATGGCGGGAGTGTTGGTGGTGGCAGCAGCCATCAGACAAGCCGGAGTGGTCTTGTCGCAGGCGGTCATCAGGACGACCCCGTCGATCGGGAAACCATGCAGGACTTCCACCAGACCAAGATACGCCAAGTTGCGATCGAGCGCCGCCGTGGGACGCCGACAACTCTCCTGGATCGGATGCACCGGAAAAACAAAGGGAATCCCTCCAGCATCTCGCACGCCCGCCTTCACACGATCCGCGAGTTCGATGTGAACGCGGTTGCAGGGAGTCAGGTCACTGCCCGTCTGCGCAATTCCAATGATCGGCTTGCCACCCTCCAACTCCTCGCGCGTGATGCCATAATTCATGAACCGCTCGACATAAATCGCCTTCATGTCCGGCTTCTCGCGGTTATCAAACCAATTTCGACTGCGTAGTTCTTTCGCCATTTGTATGGCGCAAACGAAACAGGGGAATGAGAAGGATGGCGAACCTTTTTGAGAGCAGTCAGGACGCGCTAAAAACACTGACTCCAGAACCGCGGCGATGGAGCGGGGTCATCTGCAAAAATCTTCACAGCCAAAAATGTGACGAGTCCGTGATCGATTGACCAGCCGAAGGGCTTCTTGACGAAAATGATTCGGAAGCGCGTGCTCACTCCATTCAATCCGTTGGCGCAACAATATTGAACCATCCGGCCATCCGGATGCGGCTTCCAGAGAGTGTTGCCTGATCGAACTTCTGAAACCGCAGATGGCAGTCAGGATACTGATCGTGTAGCGCATTGCGACAGACTGACACCAACGCCTTCGGATCCGCTGTGCCAGAAGTCCAACCAGAAAGCAATGGGACCGTAAGCACTCCCACCACCCCGCTCACCAGGAGCACCGGCACGATCGCCATCACAAGGCGCACCCTTATGGCGCATCCTTTTCAACAACTTCCAGTCGCTGGTTAGCGGTGACTTTCGTCACTGTTTGCCGAATCCCCGAAGGCCACAAGATGGCGAGCGAATCGATTTCGCTGGCTTCACCCAAACCGAAATGCACCTCAGTGGGTGCCTGCGAACGATAACTATTCACCGGATACAGTTCGCGAACGATCTGTTTGTCTCCCACACTGGCGATCAGACGCGCCCCGATACCAAGTCGATTGCTCTTCGTCCCACGAAGCGTAACTCGAAGCCAGTTCTTCTGCGGGAAACGATTGTGGAAAATCTTCAACGCGCCACCGCCGGCTTGTCTCACGATGAGATCCTGGCGCCCATCATTGTCCACATCGGTCGCGACGACGCAGCGTCCATCACCGTCGGAATCCGCGCCGGTGAGATGGCTGATGTCCACGAAGTTGGTGCCGCCGCTGTTGAGGTAGGTGCGATTTCGCTCGTAGCCGCTCAGGTTGTGATCCTTCGCGATATCAAGCGGATTACCCGACCAGAATTCACCGAGTTCATCATCCAGTACGGATGGAGCAGGAACCTGGCAACCTCTTTGAAACGGCTGCGACACGACAGCCTGCCAGATGCATGGTCATCCGTCCGGCCGCTGTCGCGTGCGGCTGATAAAACCCGTTGTGGCGTGAAGATCGAGGAATCCGTCGTTATCCAGATCGACCACGGCCGGCGCATAGGCCCAGCCGACCGCAGAAATATCGTAGTCGTCTCCATGTGCTTCGAACTTGAGCCCGCCGAGATTTGAAAACAACTCGCTGCCTCCAACCATGCGATGGAGCTTCTGCATCACCTCATCGTCGTAGGCATCATCGAGCAGGTTGCCGATGACCCGCTGGCCGGCCTTCGAATACATCTTGCCGACGTAGAGATCGACATTGTTGTCGTTGTTCATGTCACCAACGGTCATCCCCATCGCTCCGAACGTGCTGATGCCTTCAAAGAGTTTCCGGCTCTCAAACTTCTTTCCCTCTTGGTTCAGCAGCAGAACTCCCGTGCCAAACTCATGAATCACGTACATGTCCGGCCAGTTGTCGTTGTTCGCATCGAACCAAACCGTCGAGAACGTGGACCGCAATCCGCCATCCGTGCCGGTGGCCACGGTGACATCTTCGAATTTCCAACTGCCGACGTTGCGCAACAAACGATTGCGCGAGCGATCCGTGGTATGCCCTTCGATCCACGAACCGCTCTTCGGCGTTCCTTCGACCCGGAACACGTAGATATCCACGCGTCCGTCACGATCGTAGTCCGCAATTGCAAACTGCGAGATGTTTCCGTTGGACACCAGACCGCCAACCTCACCCAGGTTTGACTGAGCTGATACTTCCTCGAAACGTTTGCCGTCCACGTTTCTAAAGACCAGCCCTTCGTTCAGAACAAGATCCTCCCATCCGTCGCCGTCGATATCGATGAAGGCGGCGGTGTAAACATCCGGCAACTGAAGCCCCAGCGACTCACCCGCGTCCACGAACCCTTCCTTGGAACCGCGATACAATCGCGTGCCTTTGACCTCCTTGCCGGCAATGTTGATTTCAGCCACCAACATGTCGACGTAACCATCTCGATTGAAGTCGCAAACATAGACCCCGGCGGGATTGGCCTGGTCCTTCGACAACTCGGTCGTCCAGGTGTCATACAAGGAATCGACGTCAATCCCCTGCTCCTCCGCCACGTCCGTCATCAGGTATTTACCAGCCCGGGCAATCTTCGTCCGGGTGATGGTCAGTGCGTTCAGCCAACTACCCTGCTTCAGTTTCTCTTTGTCAGGCTGGGCTACCCAGAGGTCCATGAACCACATCGTCTCGGCCGGGGCACCATCGCTCCCTTCCCCAGCCAGGCGCGCACGAACCTTGCCGATCCACTCGCCCGAAATATTCTCCCGCACCTGCGGTTGAAAGGAGATCAATGAGAACTTCACCTTCAGTTTGCCGGCAAAGGGTCGCAACTCCGATTTGAGCCAAGGCAGGAATTCACGTACCGCCAACAGCCGATTATTTCCCGCCTGCGAATCCCAACGGACGGCACTGGCCTCGTTGAGCTGCCTTGAGGCCACCGTTCCGTTCGCATTCAATACCGGTACCCGGGCGTCAAAATCCACGGACAGATGTTTCTGCACCGCGTCCATGTCCCGCGAGGCAATCGCGGCTTGCAGGTCCTTAAGGGCAAACTGATTCAGGATATTGCCGCGATGCTCGAACTCCCAGATCAGCTTCCGTTCCTTTTCGGCAAGCGTCAGTTCGGTGTTCTTCACGACTCGTTCTGACTTCACTTCTCCGCCATCGAAAACCC
>JBMYQZ010000399.1:0-226 GCA_049601855.1 Limisphaerales bacterium
ATTTCGCGAAAGAATCCCGTGATCGCCGGTGAGGATCAGGCGACGATTGAATTGGAATTCGCCAACGGCTTGAAGGGCGTGATCGATGGCGATCGGACGGACGGCCCGTTCCCTGCGCCGGTGGCGATGGGGACACTTTCGATCGAAGCTGGGGAGTCATCGATTTATATGTCCTCGGACGGTCGGGTTTCAGTGGATCTGCCCGGGCAGGAACCGCGGGGATTGG
>JBMYQZ010000399.1:236-5634 GCA_049601855.1 Limisphaerales bacterium
TGCGTTCGGGAACGAAGTGCGAGAGCGAGGGGAAGGGTTACCTGAATACGGTGCGATTGGTGGAGGCGTGTTACGAAGCGGCGGCAAGCGGGAATCGCGTTGAGATTTGAGCCTGCTTACATCGGTTGCTAAGTTTTGGATTCGTGCAATCGATCAGTTGTCCGGTTTCGCTTCTGGGAGGAATCGTCGCAGGGACTCCGGCACGTCGTCGCGTTGCAGGAACGCGATGAGTCCGACCATCATGGCCCAATGGAAGAGAAACAGGTTCATGTTGACATCGATGGCGAGGTGAAAGAGGACGGCGGCAAAGAGGAACCATTTGCGGGTCTGTTTCACCCACAGTCCGAGCGGGAGCAGGATCTCAAACAGCAGGACGCTCCAAGTGAGGAATTTCAGGAAGGGCAGGGAGTTGAGCAACGTGGCGGGAAGCAGCCTGCCGGTGAAGACGTCGTCCAAGCGGGCGACGTAGTACATCGCGGTGCCATCGATCCAGGGGGTGCCATGCAGCTTGATGATGTCGCTGGAAACGTAGATCAGAGTCATTTGAAACTGCACCAGTCGCAGGGGCCAGGCAGACGTTTGCTGCGGGTAGGGAGCGATTTGGTTCCGTTGACGCCACCATGAGCGTACCGAGAAGTTGTGATCCAAAGGCAGGAAGATGCTGTAGAAGGTGAGCAGTCGCATCAGCACGTCTTCGCCTTCGAGCATCAAATGGTTCCGATGTTGCAAGGACGTGAGCAGGACAAAAAGGATGACGGCCTGAACGCGGGCATAGAAACCGATGGTGAACAAGAGGATCGCCAGGAAGAAGACACAGAAGTAGGCCCTGACCTTGCCGGGAGTGTTTTCGAACCAGCCGAACAGGGTGACGGTGTTGGTATCGACGATGAGGCGGGATTCAAAATACGACAGCGTTCCCGCATCGGAATACCACATCTGGGCATCGACACTGAAGACGGTGAGATTGACCAACAGGACGAGGCCGAGGCTGATCCGAAAGAGGCCGCTCGACCAGGTTGCGGTCGCTCCATGGAAGAAGCGGTTCCAGGCGATCTGAAGGGATTTAAGATCGATGAAACTCATCGGGTATCAGGGATACGGGGGAAGGCCTGATGATAGAATCGAGTGGATTCCATCGGCTCGTTGATGTTGGCGACGCGAAAGAATTTCTCGTTCGGATCCGGGGCGATCCACCAATGACGGGTGAGCGAAATCTGGGCCGGGGAATCGTCGCTGACGGGTTGTTCTGCGGCCAATTGCAACACGTGCCGGGCCAGGGCCGGCCAAGCCGGTTGATTCACATCCCGCCGGGCATTGTCGTAGTACTCCTGTCTCCGGTAGTGGCGCACGAGATACCATCGAGATTTTTTTCTCCAGTCCGGTGAACTCCACTTAAACACGCCGCCGTCGGCATAGATGACCTCGGCGGTGATCCGAATGTTTTCCTTGTCCGGTTCGGGTGCGAAGAGATCCCACGGGCCCTGCCAAAGCCCGATTTTCTTGAGGATCGGATTCAGGTTGTCACGGAGCATGACGTGGGATGTGATGAAGTCCGGCATCCCGTCGATGGTGAAGAGGGCGATGATGCACACGATGAAGATGTTCACCGCGTAGCGTTTCAACTTGTCGATCTTGTTCATCGGCGGCATGCGTGGCACCGGATGTTAGAGGGAATTTTTCCTGCCTTCCAGTGGCAATCTGTCGAACGCTGCGGTCGTTCAGAAGCCCAGCCCGTAGGCAGCCGAGAGCAGGGGGTGATTTCGGCGAGGAAGGCGTTGCCGTTTTCGGAATTGGTCGTGATGACGATGGCGTCGTCCTTCAGGTCAGCCATGTAGCCGGCGCGGTAGCCGTGGTTGTTTCGTGGATGCTTGAAACCGAGCGGGCGGTTGGTCGGGAAGACGCCGAGTCCGGCGGGAATTCCGGATTGGGCAGTGAGCATTTGAGCTTGGCGAATTCGTTGTCTGGGTCGGAGCATCCGATGGCTTTGAGGGTCTGTTCGAAATGGAATCGGTCGAACATCCTATCGCTCAACCACCCATTCGGGACGGGCGCGGTTGATCCGGGCCTTGAAGTCGCCCAAGCCATGCCAGTGATTGCGTGAATTCAAGTCGACTTCCTGCACGATCACTTCGCCCCACTGCTTTGCCTGCTGCACCATTTCGCCTTCGTGATTGAAGATGGCGGTCTTGATCCAGTTTTGATCGTGATCGGTGTAGGTGCTGCTCACGAGCCAGACGTGATTCTCGGTCGCGCGAGCGGCGGCGAGTTTGGGATTGCAACCCCAGACGGGCAGGGCAATGACCTCGGCGCCGTTGATGGTGAGTTGGCGGGCGACCTCGGGGAAGAAGGCATCGTAGCAGACCATCATGCCGACCTTTCCGAAACGCGTCTGAAACACCGGGAATTCGTTGCCCGGAATGATGCCGCCATCCGCTTCGCCTCGGGGGAGACAGGTCTTGCGATATTTGCCTACGACTTTTCCATCAGGTCCGATCAGGACGGCGACGTTGTAAACGAGATGTCCCTCGCGTTCGTTCAGCCCGACCACGATGTAGAGGTCGTGTTGCTTGGCCAGCCTGCCGAAGTAATCGGTCGAAGGACCCGGGATGGACTCGGCGACTTCGTGATACTTCTTGCCCGTGCCGTAGACTCCGATGGTCTCTCCCAAGACCACGAAGTCCGCGTTCTGCTTCGCGGCCTCAGCAACGTAAGGGGCGTAAGCGCGACAGTTCGCTTCGAGCGTCCGTTCCTTCGTGCTCGGTCGAAAGTGGACGGAGGCAAGGCGAGCCATTCGTCTCTTCGGCGCTGACACCGGTTCCAGTGTGACGTTGCGCCATTCCACGGAGCTTTTCGGTGGTGCCCAGCGAAAGAACAACTCGACCACCGCCTTGGTTGCCTTGGAGGGGGATTTGTAGACATCGGTCAGTTCGCTCCAACCCGCGCGCTTCATCGCCCGCTCCAGTGGATAATCGGGCCGGTGTGTGGACGTTCCCGAGCGCAGCCATTTGCGGTTCGTTGGATTGTCGTTCGCGACCAGTCGTCCATTGTTGTCCTGCCAGGTGATCTTGGCCAACGCGTGCCGGCGCGGATACTTGACGCCGGTCGATTTGCGTTGGGCGTAGAAGCGGTAGTGCTTGCCGCCAGCGATTTCGAAGGTCTTCGTCCACGTTCCATGCAGTCCTTCGCGATCGTCCATCCGGGTGATCAACCGGGGCGAACCCGTGGTCCCTACGAATTCAAATTGCGGACGAATCTCCTCTCGGGGAGCGGTCGCGGTCCAGCCGTTCTGGTCAGGTGTTGAGGCGTGCAGGGAAACCGCGAAGAGGCACAGAAGAAAACGTTTCATTCTGAATCGGAAACTAGGCCGGAGCTCTGGCTCAGACAAGAATCAATCGGCCTTGTCGCCCTGGCGACCGAAGTAGCAGATCGCGGACGTCGCCGTCAGCAGCAGCAGATTAAATCCGCCCAAGGTCCAGACCACCTGTTTGAACACCGGCATCAACGGATCGCCGGCAGAGACCATGGGCACGGTTTTGGAGAGCGTGACGGCGTAGGCGATGGCGATGAGCAGGAGGCAGGCAATGGCGCGATTACGTTTCGTGGCCAGAAGATGGGCGATCAGCACGTTGGTTAGACAGAGCGGCACCATGCTGACCACATACCAGGGCACCAGCGGTTTGATACCCAGGAACTTCTTGTCGAATCCGATCTCAATCATGATCGGCGCGAGGAATGAGAGGGCGATGGCTCCCGCGATGCTGACCACCGCTGTGGTCAGCACGGTCAAGGAAAGCGCATTGCTTTTTTCTTCCAAGCGAGCGCTTCGCACGATCTTTGGGAACATCACCGCGGCAATTGGGCCGATGAATCCGACCATGCCGAGAACCAGGGTCGACGCCACGCCGTAGTCCGCCATGAAGCCTGACGGCAGGCGCGCCTTCACGATGATGCGATCGACCGACATGAAGATCTGGATGATAGCCCCAGCCATCACCAAGGGAACGATGTCGGCGAGCCACCTATTCCATTTGACCTTGTTGGCGGCGTGGGTGAACAGGTCGCGTGAATGCCAGAGGACAGTGAGGGCGCTGACGGTCAAGCCCATCCAGGCCGCGAACATGATTCCGCTGCCGCCCCAGCCGAGATACAGCACCGCGGCCAAGGCGATACCGATCCGTCCGAAACCGTTGAAGATGGAGGCGAAACCGTACCAGAGGAAGTTTTGCCGGCCTTGCACCACGCCGATCGCAACCGCCCACCAGAACAACGTGAGGCCAGCCGCGCAGGTGCACCAGACGCCCGCGGGATTGGTGAGCCGCAAAGTTGCCAGGATCCAGTCCATTCTCCAGGCGACGAACAGAAAGAAGAGAAGCCAGACCACGGTGCCGAATTTCATGATCGCGTGAAAGGTGCCGGCAAGATCCTTCTGTTCTCCCTCCGTGATGGCGGCCGACGTTTGGCGGGCAAAGGCCATCTGAAGTGCACCGGCCGGAATCGACATCAATTGCAGGATGGAAAGCATCGTCAGCGCGATCTCATATTCGGCATTCGACAACTTTTTGCACAATGGGTGAATGCCCAGCATGCACACGCCCATGAGGAAGGTTGAGATGACCATCCATCCGCTTTGGCGGAAGAAGGATTTCTTGCTCTCCAAGTCGGCGCTGGCGTCGGTGTCGCTCAAGCGGGGGAGATCCTTTCCAAGACCACCTCTACGTTGGACGGCTGATCCGTGGGCTTGAGTCGCGTAAACAATCCCCTGATGAATCCAGCACCGTAGAAGAGGTGCGACATGAAGATCAGCGGCGCGAGCCGCGGAATGCTGAAGATGACCATCGGGTCCAACGCCACGACCTGGATCACCACTGCCAAGGTGTAGACCGACAACGGCGACAACGCCCACATCGGCAGAAACGGCGCTGCCAACAAATAGAGCAGGAATCCGGGTGGTACAAAGTTCGGCGCCGAACCCAGTGTCGGATGCAGGCGGAACTGCTCAGCCCGTCCGCGTCCGTAGTTCATCAACATCTTGGAGAACGCACTCAGGCTTTGTCGTGGCCGGCGATGCACGAGGAAATCCGGATCGTAGATCAACTTGCCGCCGTCGTTCTGAATCGCGTCCATGAGTGCATTCTCCTCGTTTGGATACAGCGCCTCGTCGAAGCCACCGTGTTTTTCGAATGCCGATTTGCGAAACATCATGTTGCAGAGAATCAATTCCTTCTCACCACTCTCACGCGTCTTGCCGATCTGCCGGTAACGCGCCTGGCTCGGACCAAAGGCCAGCCAACTGCCCATCACCTCGCCAAACGCCCGTTCCAGTCGTGAGGATTCCGGCGGCACCAGATTGGGCCCGCCGACGACTTGGACCTCAGCGTCCTTGAATCGTTCGACGGCG
>JBMYQZ010000400.1:0-5629 GCA_049601855.1 Limisphaerales bacterium
CCAACGAATGCCCGATCGTGCCAAATCCCCTGCTTGTATCCACGAAGGGCAAGGTCTCCAGGTAGTCGAGTCCGCGGATGTTGTCCCACACTGCCTTCATCGTGCCACTGGTGTGTCCCAGCTTCTTCAGGTCCGGCCAGTAGTTCGCCAACATGGTGTACGCCGGGGCAAGGGTGATGAATCCGCGTTCAGCGAGTTCCTGCGCGTATTGCCGGTTGGCGCGCCCGCCGAGTCCCACTACCACCTTATGACCGATCTTGTTGTCGGTCGGATGCAGACATAAGACCGCTGCGGCCTTCTTCCCATCCTTGAGAGCCGACTTCGGAATGCACAGGTAAGCCGGTGTGCGGGAGCCCGGTTCGGATTGATAGGTGATCAAGCGTCGCACGAACGACCCGCAATCAATCTCCTCTTCCACCTTCACTTCCAACGCCACCCGCTTTTCTTTGCCTGGCAATTTACCCATCACCGATTGCATTCCCGCGAGCACTTCCTGTCGACGCTGCTCCCAATGCGCGACGGTGCTGCCTTGCTCAATCTTCCCAGTGGGCCCGCGATACAGGAGAAGATTCTTGCGCGGCAGGCGATCCGCCGGCCGCGATTCGGTGACGAGAAAGATGAGCAGAACAACGCCAAGAATTCGGTGAATCATCCGATGGTTAAACCCCATTACCCGTTTTTCCTCAAACCCAATCGAAGAAGCTCAGTCCTTCTTCTTGCCCTGCAAACGCGCCCAGTTCGTCCGCAGACGTTCGAGGGTCTCCTGAACTTTCGCCGGACTGTATTCGTCGATAGGAACGGTGGCCGACAAAACGCCGCCTCCGCCAAGCGCAGCCGAGACGAGATAGTCTCCAGAATCCTTCTCCTCCACGTAGAAACCGTCGGTCATCATCGCGCAATTGAAGTCGATGAAACGCTGCATCTTCAAATTCGGTTCCACCCTCCGCTGCTCATGCAGCTGAGGCAGCAATTCGCGGAGCTGACAGGCCCGGATCCGGTCGACCGAAAAATAACGTACGCGCTCAGCCTGATCGCGCAGGCCGTTGAACAGCAGATTGATGGCGATCGTGCGCGGCGGCATGACCTTGAAAACGGCCTTCACCAGATTGAGACGAACCGCCTCTCCCTCCTGTTCCATGATCCGCTGAAACTCCCCCGCCACTTCCGGATAGTAGTGGGCGAGTTGCATCAACTGTTCCCCCGCCTCATCGCGCAGGAGTTTGTGCGGACAGGAGATACCGTTCACGAGATCGCAAACGATCCCCGGCGAAACATCTCCTCGCACGACCACCTCATACAACGCACCGATATACGATGTATAACGATCCCGGGTCATCGAATCCTTCGTCAACCGATGGACCCTTTCAATAACCTCTTCCGGATGCTCCGGCAGGCGCAGCGTCGGTTTGCCTTCCTCTTCAAGACAGGGACCGTTCGGCTCCGGCTCGTCTTTCGAGCCTCCACCAAACAGTTTCTTGAATCCAAGAGCCACGCCGATTCAATCAGACCTTTTCGCCTTCGCCGGTTTCACCCACCCGCTTGTCGCCGAACTCTTTCGAAGCGGCGATGATGCGATCAGCCAGACGACTGAAGGGCATCGATTGCAGCCATACATGCCCGGGTCCACGCAGGCGTGAGAGAAACACGCCTTCGCCGCCAAAGAGCATCGACTTGATGCCACCGACAAACTTCACATCAAAGCTCACCGACGGCGTGTAACCGACGATGCATCCGGTATCCACACGAATCTCTTCGCCCTCGCATAGTTCGCGTTCGCGAATCGTTCCACCCGCGTGGATAAAAGCGTAGCCATCGCCTTCAAGCTTCTGCAGCAAAAAGCCTTCACCGCCAAAGAAACCGGCGCCGATGCTCTTGCGCATATGCATGCCAATGCTCACGCCCTTGGCCGCGCAAATGAAGGAGTCCTTCTGGCAGATCAGGGTACCGCCGATGTCAGTCAACTTCAGCGCGATGATCTTTCCGGGATATGGCGCGGCGAACGCGACACGCTTCTTCCCATCGGCCTGGTTTTGATAGACCGTCATCCACAGTGACTCGGAAGTCAGCAGGCGCCGGCCAATGCCCATGATCTTGCTGAAGAAACCCTGGCGCGCCCCGTCGCCCATGATCGTCTCCATCTCGATCCCACCGTCCATGTACATCATCGCACCCGCTTCCGCGACTGCCGCCTCCTCCGGGTCGAGCTCGATTTCCACGAACTGCATTTCCGACCCAAAGATTTCGTAATCTACTTCATCCATTTCGCCCATGATAATTACTCTCCGGTTACTTGGTTAAATTCGGTTCAAACCATGAAGCATGACCCTCACTCAGGCCAGAAGTTTCAGGTTCTTCGGTTTCAGTTCCGCGTAGCAATCTGGCAGATCCAGTTTCTTCAAGACGTCCGGCACAAACACGGCTACCGGCCATTCATACATCTCCGATTCCGCGATGGCGGCATAGCTCTTCAGCGCACCTTGAAAGGTCACCTGCTTCACCTGATCCGAAAGCACGGACGCGAAAGCGCCGGGAATCGCGCCCCAAGCCTTCGCGACCAAATGCACCTCCGTATGACCAAAACTCGCCATCCAATCCAAAACCCGCAACACGTCGTACGTCCGCCGTCCCACGTAAGGTTCGCCGAGCATGAGCGCATGCGACGCGTAGAAGTAGTCGCAGCCATACGGGCTGTCGAAGGAGTTGGGCCGACAGGTGCCCGGTTGCGACTCGCCAATACCACGCACGTCGCACGCGAACACGGGAGTGTCACCCTGGATCAAATTCCGCAGCCATTTTTCTTCCCGCAACTCCACGTCGGCCGATCGATGCGACACATAGAGGATCGCCTTCTTTCCAGCCGTACGCGGTCTCGAGTAGTGCCGTTCGTCACTCAGTTTCGTCACCACGGTCTGGATCCCTGGTTCGGTTTCCACGGCGTAATTGAGATGATAGCGACTGGTGTAGTTGCGACTGCTGGTCGGGCGGAAAATACGATACTCCGGCGTATCACCAGCTTCCGGCATGTTCAAAAGCTTACGCAATTCCGACCGCAATCGGACGCCGCGCAGCCCTTGCCGTTGTCTCCCAAATCTTTGCGAAATTGCGGACGTGAACGAAAAGATTCCGCGCGATCCCTGTTCACCCACTTGCCCTTTGGGCATACACCAAAGCGTCTCATCCTTCTCGATCGTGATCTCTGGTTCCGTGCGTTTTTCCTTCAAACCCGTCGCGTGGTCGAAGAGCTGATACATCGCCTCGCGGTTTTCCTGCGAGAACCCGTGATAGGTCGAACCGATGAACAAACGTACATTCTCCTCCTTCCCGAGCAGCCGATACAAATGCTTCAAGCGGGCATAGGCATCCTCCGCACCGCGCGCATCGAAGTAATCCTTTTCCTTCGCCAGAATCACCACCGGCTTCGGCGCCATCGCTGCCAGGAAATCACAATGGTCCAAGCCCAATCCCAAGACATCCGGCGGACATTGCTCCGAATCTGCCGGCAGCTCGTTTTCCAAGTTCCGCCGAAAGGTCGTCACAAAACAACTCGGCGCCGCCATCGTCCAACGAGGCTCCACGCCCGCCAACCAATTCGACATTGTGCCGCCGCCGGAGTTCCCAGTCACACCGACGTGCTTCGGATCGATCTCCGGGCGCGTAAGCAGATAGTCGAGTGCCCGAATCCCATCCCAAGCCCGCCACGATCCAAAGAATTCACCGACGAGCAACTGTTGATTCCCCGCGTTGATGTGCTCAGCCGTTCCGGGGCGCAGTTTCGACTTCAAATCATCCTTCAGATACTGCAACCGCTCACCCTGCCCGATCGGGTCGTAAATCAGGCAGGCGTAGCCCAGCTTCGCCAGTCCTTGCGCAAAGGCCTGATACGGTTCCGCCGCCTTGCCATTGTGTGAATGCCCACAA
This sequence comes from Limisphaerales bacterium, assembly GCA_049601855.1. GTDB lineage: Bacteria > Verrucomicrobiota > Verrucomicrobiia > Limisphaerales > JAYPXF01. The sequence goes on from JBMYQZ010000400.1 coordinate 3,919, forward strand.
GTCCCCACCACTCCAGGGATCGGTTTGTCGATCTTCTCCGGCAGATAGAGATTCGCCGTCACCAGGAAGTTCGGCCGGCTTTCAAAGACGATGTTCTCAATCCGATACCCATCCCGCTTCACCACCCTTGTCACGCGCGGTTTCAGGGGTGTCTTCTTCGGCCAAGGACCGAAACTCTGCTGAATCTTCCCCTGCACCATCCGCACATATTCCTCCGCGTGGCCGCGCGTTCGCATCCCCATGATCCGCCGTCGATGTTCGTCATCATGCGTCCGCAGGCGCTTCACGAAGTACTCTTGCACCATTCGGGGAAAGCGATTGAACGGCGGGAGCGCAGACTGCCCCATCAATTCCGACTCAAGGACACTGAAACCAACCAAGCCAAGACCTGCGTTGCACAAGGCCTGCCGACGGGAAAACGAATCTGGCATGCCGGCATCGAAAGGGATCACCCGCTGCCTGCCAAGGACAAACAGGTCCGCCTCCGCTAAGCGCCAACCTTCGACGGAAACGGAATCAAAGGCATTGGGCTGTCATGATCGAAGAAGTCGTCACAAATCCCAAAAAGATCCACCTCCGTTTGTGCCCGTCTCATCCGATGCAGGAACTGTCCCTCTTCATCAACACCCACTCCCATGAAATTCAGATACTTCTTGATGCGTTGCACCCGTAGGTTCTCCGCCACGTCATCGTCCGTCACCGTGAGGTAGAGCTTGCGGATGTAGGCCAGCACATCGTGCCCCGTCGGCTCGAAGACACGCTCGCCGTTCTGATGCTGCCGTAGCTGATGAAACAACCACGGATTTCGAATCGCCCCGCGACCGATCATCCAGCCGGCCGCACGAGTTTCCTTGCGAATCGCCTCCGCGTTCTCCGGGGAATACACGTTCCCGTTGGCCACCACCGGGCAGCCCATCGCATCCACCGCCTTCGCGATGTAATCGTAATGCACTTCCGAGCGGTACATCTCCTTCACCGTCCGTCCGTGCACGGTCAACAAATCCAACGAATGCTTCGCGAAGATCCGCAGCATCTCATCGAACACCGCCGGATCATCAAAGCCAATCCGGGTTTTCACCGTGAACCGAATGCCCACGGCATCGCGCAACGCCCCCAAGATTCGATCCACCCTCGCCGGATCACGCAACAATCCACCGCCTGCACATTTGCGATAAACCACCGGCGCCGGACAACCGAGATTCAAATCCACCGCCGCGATCGAATGCTGCTGCAGATCTTTGGCCGTCCGCACGAGGTGCTCAGCGTCGTTGCCAATCATCTGAGCCACCACCGGCATGCCGGTAGGGTTCTCCGTGATCGAACTCAGAATCTCCGGATAAAGAATCGAAGTGTTCGTAACTCGAAAATATTCCGTGAAGTAAACATCCGGTCCGCCGTACTCCGCCATCAGCCGCCAGAACTTGAGATTCGTCACATCCTGCATCGGCGCCAAGGCCGTGAACGCGCGCTTCCCGCGGATGATGGAATCAAATTGTTCGACCGGAGCCACAGACCGACAACCTAACGGAACTGCGGGTGATTTCGCAATCGTTCCATCATCTCCGAAGGCAATGGCTCTTGCACAAAGAGGTCTTCCAGTAACGGCCTCCCACTATGCGAGCGAGCTGCCCGCTCCAACCAGGTCGGAGACAATGGCGATTCCAGCAACTTCAAGTCCGTAGCAGCAACCGTCGATTCCTCTTTCGCACCG
>JBMYQZ010000401.1:0-5621 GCA_049601855.1 Limisphaerales bacterium
CATCCTCATCCTCATCCTCATCCTCATCCTCATCCTCATCCTCATCCTCATCCTCGTCTTCCTCGTCGAACTCGTCGTCATCCTCAAACTCCTCCTCGGTCGCAGCTTTGGCAGCATCGTTCTCCTTGAGATTCGCCGCCTCTTCGAGGGTCAATTGTTCAGGTGGCGCCGTAGCCAATCCGGGCTCGGCTGTCGCCAAAGGTTCATCCCTCAGCGGGACGCTGCGCAGATCTTCGGCCGCCGGCAAATCCTCCAAGCTCGCAATCCCGAAGTATTCCAAGAACTCGTTCGTGGTGCCATACAGCGAAGGGCGCCCGATGACTTCGGCTTTGCCAACTTGTTCAACGAGGTCGCGTTCCTGCAGTTTCTGCATCGTGCCATCGATCGAGACGCCACGGATCTGCTCGATACCCGAACGCGTGATCGGCTGGCGATAGGCAATGATCGCCAGCGTTTCCAGGGCCGGGGCGGAAAGTCTTGAAGGACGTTGTTTCTCACCGACCAGCGTCCGGATCCACGGCGCGTAATCCGGTTGGGCCACGAGCTGCCAAGCGCCGGCGATCTGTACGAGCCGAAAACTTCGGCGGGCTTCCTCGTATTCCTTCGCGAGGGCTTCGAACACCTTCGTGATATCATTGGGCTTCACGCCCTTGTGCTCCTGCACGTCATCGTCCTCAGCCAGGAGGTCGCCGGTGGTGAGAAAGACCTGGCGCAGTTCCTTGGCGCTGAGGGGCTTCTGCGAGGAGAACAATAGGGCTTCGACGATCGACTTCAGTTCCATCCGTTATTCCTGTTCGCCAGCCGGCGCATCAAATTCCGAAGCCGACAGACCCGCCGCATCCTCCAAGGGCAGGTCCCCTTCCTCATCGAGATTCAACTTGTGCCCCGGCGGGGCCTTGCAGATATCAATGTCCGAGTATGTATCCGGTTGTTCCACCACGATGACCTTGAGTTTGATCAACTCCAGCAAGGCCAAAAACGTCGCGACAACTTCAGAACGGCTCAGCGCATCTTCGAAAAGTTCCGAGAACTTGAATCGTTCCCGCTTCTGAATCTCGCCGTGGATCTGCTCAATTTTTTCGCTGACCGTCCAACGATCGGCAACAATCTCACGTTCTTCGCGGGAATCGATGCGCTCGAGAATGCGATTAACCGCGCCGAGCAGATCAAGGACGGAAACCTTGCCCTTGATCTTTTGAACGGGGAAATCGGGTTTCGGCGGATTGCGCGGGAACACGTCTTCCTGAGCGATTTCGAGTTGCTTGAAATCAGCGGCGGCATCCTTGAATTTCTTGTACTCGACAAGCTGTCGGATCAGTTCCCAGCGCGTATCTTCGTCTTCATCGTCATCCTCCATCTGGGACTGCTGCTCCACCGGCAACAACTCCTTGCTCTTGATGTACATGAGCGTGGCAGCCATCACGAGAAACTCGCCGGCTACTTCCAGATCAAAGCGCCGCATGAGTTCGATGTACTTGATGAATTCCTCAGCAATTTGCGTCAGGTTCACCTCGTAGATGTCGACCTCCTGTTTCCGCACGAGGTAGAGCAGGAGATCCAGCGGTCCTTCGAAGATTTCGAATTGGACTTTATATTCGGTCATCTTGAGACCGCCATCGCGGTCCGCAGAGCGCTCGATGTTATCTTCGAGCGCCTGACTTGGCAATCGGTTGGCCGTTTCCTGTTGCTTCTTCTTTCGCTGCTCCTGACGCGCGTCCATCTGCGCCAGGAGATCGCCGAAGTTCACCGCCGGCGCCGGGCGGGCCAAGGCAGCGGACAAGATATTCTCCACCCGCTCAGAGATGCGATTGACCTGTCGCGTGGTCGGCGCGGAAGGTTCTTCTGCCATTCCCGCTTCTTCGCTGTCGGCTTCAATCGGGGCCGGGAGCAGACATTCGAAGGCGTCCGGTCCTCCCACCGGTTCGCAATACGCATACGGATTCGGCGGCGCAGGAATCACCAAGGGAAGTTCCAAGGTATTGGGATCTTCCTCCGGAGGTTCCTCCTCCAACAGCTCGGCGATCAATTCGTCCACCGGATCCAAGGGCGGCTCGTTCTCCTCGCCGGAAGCCGCGTCGCGTGAGGGCCCCTTGTCGTCACTGGAATTCAGCGTGTACGCCGCGATCGAATAGTCGTCCGACTTTCGCGCGCTGGCGGCGATGCGATACTCCTCCGGAGTGCCACGGAAATCGATCGGCATGATCTTGCTGGGAGAACTGATCGTGTGGTCGTACACCCCTGGCGCGCCCACCGGGCCATACTCGGGAAGCTGTGCCAATCGAGGAGCAAACCGAGGCGCAACGAGGTCGGGCTCTGCCGACGAACTTGGACGTGTCTGTTCCATGAACACCGACGGATCCCCAATGGGTTGCCCCATCAGGAGAGCGGTGGTCACGAACTGCCCAGGCACCAGGCTCTCCGGCGTGATCGGCAGTCGCATGGGCACGAGATCGGTCGTGGGCACCGGAGTGGTCGGAATGTGAGTTGTCTCGCCACCGATCACGGACGGTGCTCCCACGGGTTGCCCGGCCAGCGGATCGAAGGTCGCAATCCGAGCCGCAACGACTTCCTCCAACGGCAGCTTCTCCTCGCTCGCTGAAGCAGGCGTGTGCAGCTGTTGCAACGGCGCGGGAATGGTCCTCTTTGTCAAAGTGATCGAACGCGTCTCGTCTGCGATCACCGACGGCGCGCCCGCGGGTTGCCCGGCCAGTGGATCGATGGCCACGAATTCCTCCTTCACGATCACGACTTTCTCCAGTGGCAACAATTCCTCTTCGGGTTCGTCCGCCAGTTCAATCAGCCCGATCTCATCGAAAATGGTCTGCGTCACCGCCCGGACGACTTCGCTCTCCAATCGAGCCGCCAATTCCAGATCTGAAGCCTCTTCCAATTTTTCGACCGGAGCTGCAACTGGTTTCGGGTTTTCCTCAATCTCAGATTCTGTTTCGATGACGTTCGGCTCGGGTGGCACCCACGCGTCGTAGCGCATTCCCAAATCCCGCTCCCAATCCACCTCATCAATCCAGTTGGAAACTCGTTGGGGCAGAAACTCCCGAAAATCGCGGGCCGGCTCCGTTCTGGGGTGGTACGTGCGGTAGACCCTTCGAGAATATTCGAAAGTAAAGCCGAGCAGGGTGCAAATGATCAGCAGCGGGTCCATCGCCGACCGTGAGAATAAGCAATTCCCTGGAAAATACAGGCCTTTTTATCCACATCACCCCGGTATCAAGTGGGGAAGAAACTGTTCATAACCCGGGGTAGCTGGTCATAAATGGGGCAGCCAGCTTGAGGATGGTCGATTTCTGTGAATTGATTTTCCATTGGCACTCGCACCTGTCGTCCGACATCCTCGCCGGCCTTAGCAGGTATGAATCTGACGGATGTAATCGCACTTCTGATCTCACTGACCGCGGTCTTGGCCTACTTCAATCATCGCTGGATCAAACTGCCCACGACCATCGGCGTGATGGCGGCCGCCCTCGCCTTTTCGCTGAGCCTGTTCCTGATCGACCTCACCGGGCTGCATCTCCACGACGAAGCGCGAAAAATCCTCGAAAGCCTCAAGTTCGACGACGCGCTCATGAAGATCATGCTGAGCTTCCTGCTCTTCGCCGGAGCGCTGCACGTCAATCTCAACGATCTCAAGGAACAGAAATGGGTGATCGGCCTGCTGGCTTCCGCCGGTGTGATGCTCTCCACTGCCTTGGTGGGTCTGGTGAGTTTCTACCTGTTCAAGGCCCTGGGACTGGATGTCCCATGGATATTTTGCCTGCTGTTTGGGGCGTTAATCTCCCCGACAGACCCCATCGCCGTCCTGGGGATTCTGAAAACCGCCGGGGCGCCCAAGGAACTCGAGACCAAGGTCGTCGGCGAATCGCTCTTCAATGACGGCATCGGCGTCGTGGTCTTTATCGTCCTCTACGAAATCGCCGTCGAAGGCCAGGACCCGGCCCCGGGTCATATCGCCTTACTCTTCGCGGAGGAAGCCGTTGGCGGCGCCATCCTCGGCCTGATCCTCGGCTGGATTGTCTACCACATGCTGAAATCCGTGGACAATTACACGGTTGAAGTGCTCATCACCCTGGCCCTGGTGATGGGTGGCTACGCCCTCGCCAGCTCCCTCCATATGTCCGGACCCATCGCGATGGTCGTGGCCGGACTTCTGATTGGCAACCACGGCCGCAGCTTCGCCATGTCGGAGAGCACGCGAAAGCACCTGGATACCTTTTGGGAATTGGTCGATGAGATTCTCAACGCCGTCTTGTTCGTCTTCATCGGACTCGAAATCCTCATCCTCACACTCGACAGCAAGTACATCATCGCCGGCCTGATCGCCTTCCCGCTGTTGTTGCTCTGCCGCTTCACCGCCGTCAGCATCCCAATCAAGGCCCTCGAGAAGACCCGCACCTTTTCACCCGGCACGATTCGCATCCTCACTTGGGGCGGCCTGCGCGGAGGAATCTCCGTGGCATTGGCCCTGGCAATTCCAGCCCAGTTGGAAAGCGGCGAAGCCACCCCACGCGACGTCATCCTCACGGTGACCTACGTGATCGTGGTGCTCTCAATCCTCTTGCAAGGACTCTCAATCGGCAAACTGATCAACCGGATCTCAGCGGAGCCGAAAGCAGAATAGCTCGAAGAGCAGGCGTCACTCGAGCCACTCGGTGACAATTCAAACAGGGTTCGTTTAATCCTCGGAGAACAAGTACTCCAGATCCGTTTCCGAAAGCGACTTCGCGAAGCCTTCTTCACCCAAGACGTCGGCGATGGTCTGCGACTTACGCTGCTGCAAGTCCCAGATCTTCTCTTCCACCGTTCCCGGGGTAATCATCTTGTAGGCGTTCACGGTCTGGGTCTGACCGATGCGATGGGAGCGATCGATGGCCTGCGCTTCGACGGCCGGATTCCACCACGGATCGTAAAGGACAACGTAGCTGGCGTTGGTAAGATTCAACCCTGTGCCGGCAGCGCGAAGACTCAGCAGGAACACGCTGGCGCGGTCGTCCTGCTGGAAGGCGTTGACCACCTCCTGACGATCTTTCGTTTCGCCGGTGAGAATGTGCGTCGGGATCCCACGGGTACCACAGTCTTTTTCCAAGATCTGCAACATGCGGACGAACTGGCTGAAGACGAGGATCTTCTGATTCTCCTCCAACAGCGGTTCCAGGATTTCGAACAATGTCTCGGTCTTGCCGGAAACATCGTTGCTGCCAACGAGCGACGGGTGACAACAGATCTGGCGCAAACGCGTGAGCGCTGCGAGCACGTGCATTTTGCTCTTGGCGAGGCCCTTCTTCTTGACCGCATCGAGAACCTGTTCGCGGCTGCGACGAAGTTCGGCGAGGTAGAGTTTGCGCTGGGCTTCGTCGAGTTCGCAGTCGCGACGTTGCTCGATTCGCTCGGGAAGATCCTTGGCGACCTGCTGCTTCAAGCGACGTTTCAGGATCGGGCGCAACTTCGCGCCCAGCTTGCGGCGTGCGATGCGACCGAGCGAAAGCTGTTCGCCGCTTTGATCCGGTGCCGCATCCGGTTTCGGGTCATAGACTTCGTTGAAGTGCTCCTGGTTCCCCAGGTAGTTCGGTTGGACGAAATCAACAATGCTCCAGAGATCGAGCAGGCGA
>JBMYQZ010000402.1:0-5618 GCA_049601855.1 Limisphaerales bacterium
CGATTGGCGATTGCTATCATTTCTCCACCAACCATTGGCTCTCCATCCGTGAACTCGTTGAGATGATCTGCGAAAAGATGAAGGTCGATTTCAACGAGTGTGTGGAGGTTGGTCCCGAGCGTCCTGGCAAGGACGCCGCCTACATTCTCGACAGCGCCAAGGCCCGTGACACGCTTGGATGGACGGACAACGTCACCCTCGAACAAGGCGTCGAGGAATGCATCAAGTGGATCGACGACAACCTCGACGAACTTCGCGAACAACCCTTGGGCTACATTCACAAACCCTGACTTTCCGAATGAAGAAAATCCTCGTTACCGGTGGCTTCGGCTACGCAGGCAGCCGCCTGACTCCCCACCTCCTCGAAAAAGGTCACGACGTCCGTGTCATTGACCTGATGCTCTATACCGAATCCGGCCTTGAGGATTTGCAGAAGAACGACGCTTGGGCTGATTGGGAATCCCGCTTCAACCTCGTCCGCGGCGATATCCGCGATCCCGCGACCGTCGCCAAGGCCACGGAAGGCCGCGACACGGTGATTCACCTCGCCGCCATTTCGAATGACCCCACGGGCGACATTGACGAAACCCTTACGCGTCAGTGCAACTTCGACGCCATCGGAGTTCTCCTCGCGGCCGCTCGCACTGCAGGCGTGGATCGTTTCATCAACATTTCCTCCAGCAGCGTCTTCGGAATCAAGAATGACGAGAATGTCACCGAAGTGCTCGAACCCGAACCGCTTACTTACTACTCCAAATACAAAGCTCTGTCCGAGTGGCTCGTGACTGCGGCTGCGTCCCCGGATTTCACCACGGTGAACGTTCGCCCGGCCACCATCTGCGGCTACTCCCCTCGGCAACGTTTTGATCTGACCGTCAACAAGCTCACCGCCGACGCAATCACCAAACGCGTGATCACGGTTCATGGTGGCCAGCAGCGCCGTCCCAATGTCGGTATCACCGATGCGATCAACCTCTACGAATTCCTCTGCAACATTGACTCAGGGAAGATCAACGGCCGCACGTTCAACTTCGGTTTCGAAAACCATAAGGTGATCGAGATCGCCGAGATCATCCAAAAGGAACTCGAAGACCTGAACGTCGAGATCAAGGTCACGGAGACCACCGATCACCGCGACTACCACATCTCATCGCAGAAGATCATCGACGAACTGGGCTACGAGCCGGTCAGCTCGATCCGCCAGGAAGTTGTCGAGCTTCGCAAGGCGATTGAAGGCGGTAAATTCGCCAGCACCGACGACGAGGAACATTACAACATGAAGTTCATGAACCTCGAACGGAACGCCGCTGCTTACGGTCTCTTATCCAAATAGTCGTGCCTGAACCCACCGTTCAATCAGATCCTGCGATCACCGAGTTCTGCCGTCAGCTGAACGCCGGCCCGAGCGACCTGGTTGAAACGATCGAGTCTTTCAAGGATCTCAAGGTTCTCGTCATCGGTGACACCATCTTCGATCGCTACGCCTACGTCTCCGTCCAAGGGCTTACCTCGAAGAATCGCATCATCTCCGGCCGCTACCTGAACGAAGAATCCCAGTGCGGAGGTGCCCTCGCCGTGATGCGTCACGTCCTGCAGTTCTGTCCCAATAGCCGATTTATCAGCCTCGTTGGCAAGGAAGACTGGGTTGATCCAACCTTGGCCGAGGTTCTCGACCCCGAACACGACTGCGTTCTTCGTGAAGACTCGTTCACCACGATCATCAAACAGCGCTTTGTTGAACCGATGTCGGAGGGCAAGGAGCTGTCGAAGCTCTTCTCGGTCAACTTCATCGATGCCGAGGCGCCGGAAGAAGACGTCCTGCAACGTCTCCACGATCGCATTGCTGAGGAGATCGCCAAGGCCGATGTCGTGCTGGTTACTGATTTTGGTCACGGCATGATGCAGCCGGCCATCCGCGATCTGGTTCAGGACAAATCGCCTTATCTGTGTCTGAACTGCCAGACCAATAGCAACAATCACGGCTTCAACATCATCAGTCGCCAATACCGGAAGGCCCAGTCCTTCACCTTGGATAAACAGGAACTGCTCCTTTCCTGCGGTCATCGCCATGTCGATTTCGCCGAAGAGATCGACCTGCTCCGGAAATTCCTTTCTGCCGAATACGGCTGGCTCACCCGCGGCCCGGTCGAGACGATCGGTAATCGTAACGGTGACGACGTCAGTTTTTGCCCGCCACTGGAGCGCGAAGTCATCGACACCATTGGGGCAGGGGATGCCTTCTTCAGTGTGGCTGCCTTGGCCGCCGCCCGCCAATTGCCGGCCGACATGGCCACGTTCATCGGCCAACTTGCTGGCGCGCAGGCAGTCCGCATTGTCGGTAACGTACAGTCCATCTCCAAAGACGTTCTTCTAAAGACCGGCACGTCGTTGCTAGAGTCCGTCGCGAAATGAAGACTCCCGCGGCGATCTTGGTTGAACAGCAGAAACCTCTCGAACTCGACGAGGTTGAAATCCCGCCGCTGAACTATGGTCAGGTGCTGGTTGACCTCAAGGCCACGCGCATCTGCGGTTCCCAGATCGGCGAGATCGACGGTGTCAAAGGTCCCGATCTTTGGCTTCCTCATCTCTTGGGACACGAAGCGGCGGGCATCGTCGAAGAAGTCGGCCCCGAGGTGAAACACGTCAAACCCGGCGACCGTGTCGTGGCGCATTGGCGCCCAGGCAATGGCATCCAAGCCGCCGGCCCGAAATACAATTGGAACGGCAAGACCTGCAACGCCGGTAACATCACGACTTTCAATCAGCATAGCATCATTTCCGAGAATCGCCTGACCCCAGTCCCTGACGGCACGAACTACGAGACCTGTTGCCTGATGGCTGACACGCTAACCACGGGCTTTGGCGTCATTACCAATGATGCGCAGGTCAAACTTGGCGAATCCGTCGTCATCATCGGCTGCGGTGGGATCGGACTCGGCGTCCTGCTCGGTGCGCAACTCGCGGGTGCGAATCCGATCATTGCCGTCGATCTCCACGACCACAAACTCAAGATCGCCAAGAAGTATGGTGCCACCCATACGATCAACAGCCGTGATACCGACTTCGCCGAAGCTGCTCGGGAAATTTTGAAAGGACCCGCCGATGTCGTCATTGACGGCACGGGCGCACCAGCCGTGTTGGAAAAGGCTTTCCCGGTTGCGGGCCCCAAAGGCCGTTGCGTCATCTTCGGCGTCATGAAACACGACCAGAAGATGAGTTTGAACACCTTGCCTCTCCATTTCGGCAAGATCCTCACCGGCTCTGAAGGCGGGGCAAGTGAACCTGCCAGCGACATTCCCAAATATCTTCGCATGATCGATGATGGCCTCTTCGATCCTTCAGGTTTCGTTTCCCATCGCATCGGGCTCAATGAGGTCAATGACGGCATCGCCAAAATGCGTTCCGGTGAAGTCGTTCATTGCATCATCCACTATGACCAGTAGTCATGGCTGAAGATCTCAACCGCATCGCCGCCGAAATCCGCTATCGACTCGTTCAGATGTCGAACGCAGCCAAGACGCCGCACCTTGGTTCCGGTCTTTCCTGCGTCGATATCTTGGTTGCCGCATATTGGAACATTCTGCAGATCGATCCACAGAATGCCTCCTCGGACGATCGAGATCGCTTCATTCTCAGCAAGGGGCACGCTGCCACTGCGCTCTACGCCGTGCTCGCGAAACGAGGGTTCTTTCCAAACGACTGGCTGGAGAGTTTCGGCCACCCGGGTGCGCCACTCGCTGAACAACCCGCGCCTAATTGCGCTCCCGGGGTGGAGCTGGCCACCGGTTCCTTGGGACATGGCCTTCCGGTTGGCACGGGCATGGCGCTGGCCGCTCGCCTGAAGAAACAGACTCATCGGGTGGTTGTATGCATGAGCGACGGCGAATGTAACGAAGGTACCGTTTGGGAAGCCGCCATGTTTGCCGCTGGCCAGCGTCTCAGTAATTTGACCGTCATCATCGATTACAACAAATGGCAGGCCACCGGACGGAGCAATGAGATCATGAAGCTGTCGAGCTTTGTCGACAAATGGAGTGCCTTCGGTTGGCATGCCAGCGAAGTCGATGGCCACGACGTCGACGAGATCACCCGCCGCCTGAAGGAAACCGCGGAGGATAAACCCACCGCCATCGTCGCCCACACCACCAAGGGCAAGGGCGTCTCCTTCATGGAAGACGACAACAACTGGCACTACCGCATTCCGAAGCCGGAAGAGGTGGAAGCCGCGAAAGTGGAGCTGGGCCTCGCATGAGAAACGCCTTCGCCCAGGAAATCACGAAGCTCGCTGGCGAGCGCGACGAGATCGTTTTGTTGTCCGGCGATATCGGTAATCGCCTGTTCGACAAATACAAGGAGGCCGCTTCCGATCGCTTCTACAATTGCGGTGTTGCCGAGGCGAACATGATTGGCATGGCCGCCGGTCTGGCGATGAAGGGACTTCGTCCGATCTGCTATACGATTGCGCCGTTCATTACCTACCGGTGCATGGAGCAGATTCGGATCGATCTTTGTTACCATGAACAACCGGTCCTGGTGGTCGGAACCGGGTCCGGGCTCGCCTACGCTTCCTTGGGCACCACGCATCATTCCTGCGAGGAAATGGGCATGCTTCGTCTGCTGCCGACCATGACCGTGCTTGCTCCTGCTGATGCCAATGAAGTCCGCGCCTTGCTCAATGCTTCCCTGAAGCTAAAGGGCCCAGCCTACATGCGCATTGGCAAGAAGGGCGAAGCCGAAGTGCACGATTCCGTCCCGAATCTGGAAATCGGCAAATCGATCCAGATGAAGGACGGTTCTGACGTCTGCCTCCTCAACACCGGCACGACGTTGTCCCGTGTTTTGGAAGCTGCTGAACAACTCGAAGCCAAGGGAATCTCCGCCGCGGTCCAGCACTTCCCCACAGTTAAACCTCTGGACAAGGTGTTCGTTGACGAAGCTTCCGAGAAATACAAACTCCTGGCCTCGATCGAAGAACACAGTGTTCTGGGTGGTTTTGGTGGCAGCATTGCCGAACATCTCGCGGAAAAGGCGGCCCATCCGAGGTTGCTTCGTTTTGGCGCCGCCGACGAATTTCTTCACGAAACCAGCGAACAGGAAACGGCGATGGAACACTACGGCCTGACCGCGGGACAAATCGCTGACCGCGTGGCCGGTGTCCTGTAACAGGGTGAATAACCACAGATGAACACAGATGTGCACAGATCTGATTCAGTCAGTGAACCGGTCGGCCGAACTTGTGTCCATCTGTGTCCATCTGTGGTTTAACGCTGCGCCATGCACATCGGCATCGATTTCGACAATACGATCGCCTGTTACGACGATTTGTTTCATCGGATCTGCTTTGAGGCAGGTCTGATCCCGGGCGAGATCCCCAAGAACAAATCGGACGTTCGCAACTTCCTGCGTGAGCAGGGCCGGGAAGATGATTGGACGGAGATCCAAGGCCTCGTTTATGGCCCGCGCATTACCGAAGCCAGCCCATTCCCTGGGGTCATCGAATTCATTCGCTCCGCCCGGTCGTCAGCGATCCCCGTCTCCATCATCAGCCACAAGACGAAGCATCCCTATCGCGGCGAGAAACATGATCTCCACGCCGCGGCACGCAGCTTTCTGGATCA
>JBMYQZ010000403.1:0-5618 GCA_049601855.1 Limisphaerales bacterium
TCTGGGCCGGACTCGCCCGGAAATCTTTCGAGAGAGCGACCGTGCGCCCCTTGTCTTTGGCGGTGCGCAGGTAGAGGCTGCGTTTGCCTTCATCATCCAGCAGCACGGCCAAGGTGAGATCCTCATGAGCACCAACGCGACCGAGGGCCATCGCGAGCGGACGTCCCTGAAACGCAAACAGTTCGGGGAATGGGAGTCGTCCATCCTTGCCAACATTGATCATCCCCACCTGTTTCTCCTCGGGACTGAAGACGAACAATTCAGGGCTGTTGTCCCCGTCGAAATCAGCACTCTCGATCGTCGTCACGCCGGTAAGCGAGGGGAATCGCCGAGCCGGTTCGAGACGGCCATCTTTGTTCTGAAGCCGGGCCTGGAGGAGACCCTGGTCCGACTCGGCATAGACAAGATCGCTGCGACCGTCGCTGTTCAAATCGGCCCAGATTACACCACGACTGGCAGCGCTGGTACGAAGAAGCGGTGTGAACATAAGCGGACGCGACAGTCCCTCGACCGATCCGTTTTCACGGAAGCGGCCGACCTGCATGCGACCGGATTGTTGCCCGATGGTGAGCCATTCCAAGGCGCCGTCACCGTCGATATCAGCAGATTCGAAGGCGCGGAATTTCGGGTACTTCAGCTGCATCTCGGGACCCAGCACGCCGGACTTGGTCTGGGTGCGCACGCGCACGGGCGAATCACTGTCCCAGTCCAAGGTCACAAAGTCATGACGACCATCGAGATTGACGTCGAGTATCCGCACGGCTTTTGCCGCGCCGCTGAATGGAATCTTGAGTGGATCTTCGAAACCGCCATCCTTCTTCTGCCGGAAGAGGAAGGCGAAGTGCTCGGCAAGAATCACGACGTCCTTGAGCCCGTCTCCATTGAGATCCCCAGCATCGATGGCATTGAGATTGAACAGGCTGGCTTCGAGCTCCCACGACACCGGCTCGGCCCACTCCTGATTGCCCTTGTTGGCGATGAATTGAAATTTCTTGGGTTCGCCGAAGAGGGCAATATCCGGCCGGCCGTCGCCGTTGAAGTCGGAGATCATCATGCCACCGATACGGACATCGGCGAGAATGCTCTTGCGCTCGAAACGGGCGTCAGGCGGGAGTTGATTGACCTGGTTCGGATCGAAGACGCGGTTGTTCTTGCGCTTCTTTTTGCCGGTTCGGTTGTAGAGCAGCGTGATGCGGGAACGGACATTGTTCACCACGGCCAGGTCATTGAGACCGTCGCCGTCGAGATCAGCGGCGTCCAGACCGTAGAGGTCGCTGTTGATCGGAAAAATTTCCGGCCCGCTAAAGCCGTAGCCGGCGGCACGGAGGTGGTTCGTCCCCAAAAAGCACAGGCCGATGAGCAGCGCCACAACGCGAAACAAGTTCATGAATCCCTTCTGCATCTGGTGTGGGCAAAGAGTCAATGAAGGCCCCGGCGGATGCCAGTCTATTCCCCCAACAGGTGGAGATTGATCCGGCGGCGATGCGGATCGTAGCGATGCTCCCAGACGTAGATGCCCTGCCAGGTGCCCAAGCCCAACGAGCCACCGATGACGGGGATGCTGAGATTCACTGTGGTCAAGGCCGTACGGACGTGTGCGGGCATGTCGTCTTCGCCCTCGTAGGTATGCTGGAAGATCGGATCACCATCCGGAGCGAGCCGGGAGAAGATTCGCTCCAAATCGCGCCGCACTTCGGGATCGGCATTCTCCTGAATCAACAAGGAAGCGGAGGTGTGCTGGATATGGACCGTCGCCAACCCGGTATCGAAACCGGCCTTGCGGACGAAGGAATTGACCTCGCCGGTGATCTCGTAAAACCCACGCCCGCGAGTCGAGACCGATATTTCAGTGGCAGCCTGTTGGAGCATAAAACAAAAAGGACCGATCAGTCACAGGGACTAACCGGTCCGTAAGAGATTCAACGACTCAACGCTTGGCGAGGATCTTCTCAAGTTCCTGGTTCTTCGGATAACCGCCGGAGAGGGCTTTCTGGTAATGCCAGTTGGCCAGTTCCGGTGAAGCCGGTTCGGCAGTGGCGTAAAAGACCGCCAGGTTGTAGTGCGCGACGGAGTAACCGGGAGCGAGCTTCACGGCCCGACGAAAAGCAGTCTCGGCCGCGATGCGTTCCCCTTGCTGGCTGAGGGCCAGACCGAGGTAGTTCTGCGTTTGCGCATTGCTCGGATCAAGCCTGGAGGCGGCTTCGAGCGTCTTGTGAGCACCTTCGAAATCGCTTTCGCGGAACTTCACCAGTCCCAAGAGTGACATGCTGAACGCGTCGTTCGGCGCGAGGCCGATGGCCTTGTTCAGGTTCGCTTTGGCGAGCTCGAGCTTGTTGAGCTCCATTTGCGTGGCAGCGAGATTGGCAAGGGTGAAGACATTGTTCTGCTCAGCCTTCAAGACCTCCATATACTTGGCCTCAGCAGCCGCGTACTGGCGATTCTGATAGTCCTGTTGGGCTTGCAGTGCCAGTGCCTTCGCGCTGGCGGGGAATTCCTGTTTGGGCTGCGGAGCAGGTTCTGGTTTGGCAATCGGAGCAGGTGCCGGGACCGGAACTGGCGTGGGCACGGGAGCCGGTTTCGGGGCGGCAACATTGGCGACCTTCGGCGGCACGGGGGCGGGAACAGGCTGGACCACCGGAGCCGGGGCGGGCGCAGGGGGCGTGACCTTGGCTACCTGACGATTACGAGGCTGCTTGGCTGCGACTGCGGCAGACTTGTCAGCTTCCTTCTTGAATCGTTCGGCATCCTTCAGGGCCTTGTCGAGGGCGCGTTGAAGCTCCCCGCGTTCGCGCTCAAGCTGCTTAAGACGAGCGGCTTCCGCAGCGCGTTGACGTGCCAATTGACTGGAACGATCAGCCGCGGCCTTCTGCTCGTCGGCGAGCCTCCTGATCTGGGCTTCAAGATTCTTCTTTTCGGTTTCCAAGGCCTTCATCTCGGCCGTCATGCCGGTACCGATCTGGGTATTCGGATCTGTGAGCAATTGCTCGAGCTTCTCCTTGTCCTTGGCCAAGGCAGCACGCATGGCCTGCTCGGCTTGAATCTTGGCGCGGGCGCTGACCAAATCTTTCTCCAATTTCTCCACATCGGGAATCTTGGCAGTGATTTGCTCCAATTGGCGGATTTCGTTCCGCAAGGCCAGATTGGATTGCTTCAGACCAGACGCATCATCCTTCCGCATCTGTTCTTCCAGAGCGAGATTCTGGCGCTTGAGCTCGGAGGTAAGACTCTTCTCGCTCTGCAACGAGGTCTGGACCGAAGCAAGCTGCCGGTTGATCGACTCAATCTTGCCTACTTCCTGGGACAACCTGTTCAACTCGGCAACCTGGACTTTCAGGCGGCTGTTCTCAGCCTGCAATTGGTCCGTGTTATTCGCGCGGGACTGCTGCTGTAAGGCCGCGTTCTGCGCCTCCAAAGTGCGATTCTTGGCTTCGGCGCTTTGCAGGTCGGTTTCCAGCAGCGTCATCCGACGCTGGATTTCATCCACGTTGGGCGCGGACTTCATCTGTTGGTTGAGATAATTGATCTGTCCTTGCAGTCGTTCGTTCTCGGATTTCATCGCCGGCAAGCGATCCCGGGATTCCAACTTCTGAAGGCGTACTTGAACGGAGTCGTAATCCCGACGGAGTTGGCTCAACTCATTGTTGCGCTGATCAATAGTGACCGTGCTGACATCCTTGGCCTGTTCCAACTGCCGAATCTTCGCTTGGGCAGCCGCGTAGGCGGCGGGGTCGGATTCGGCCGGGCGAGCCGACAAAGCTTCACGCAGTTGATCGCGCAACTTGCTCTTCTCCTGGCTGGATTCAATCAGCTTTTCATTCAGGTCTCGCAAGACGGTATCCACCGGTGATTTCTTGCGCTTGTTCTTGCCTTTGCCCTTCGCACCACCAGCGCGGGGTGCATCCTCAATGATCTCCGTGCCGGGATACTGCACCTTGAGGGGTTTGATGCGCTCGTCGAGGTATTGGAGACGGAAGCGGACAATCTTTGGATTCCACGTGGAGTAGGCCGACTGCAGAGCCTTCAATTCTCTCTCGGCGAGCATGTACTTCTGCAACGCTTGACGGCCCTGCCCATCCGACTTGAGCCCGTCCGCAGTCATCACGATGTTGAAGATATCAATATATTGCTCGCTCGCGTCCGCAGCTTTCAACTGGGACGATTGGAGACAAAAAAAGAGACCCGCGAGTAGTAAAACGCGTTTCATGAGTCCAATTATTGAGATTCTCGAAGATTTGGCAACCCGTTTTCAATCAGTCGGATACGCGAATCCACTTAGGTTTTCTGGTATTTTGAGGATTATTTCTGGCTGATCATTCCAGAATCGTGCTGCGACCACCAATTCCATGAGGAGGCAAACGAAGCAATCTCCTCGAGAAACTGACACGGAGTGCCCCTCCAATAGCGGACGAAGCCGAGCGCTTCTGAGCAAAATGAGCCCCAAAGGAGTGGCGGGCATGTTTTGGCCGCACACTTCCAAACCGAGCCATGCCACGCTCCGAAATTCTGACAAAATCATACCAGATAATACGGGTTTGCTTTTCGGCGTTCGTCGCTATCTTTAGGGCGTTCAATCAAAAAATGATCATACGCACTGCAATTCTGTCGGGCATCGCCGTGTTCTCAACACTGGCCGATGCGCATGCACAAGACGCAACCCTCACCGAATTCCAACCGCCGCTTCGCGCCACTTGGGATCAGCCGCTCAGCGCGGTGGATCGGGCCAAGGTCGACCTCGGAAAGATTCTCTACTTTGAAAAACGCCTGAGCCGGGACAACACCTTGTCCTGTAATTCGTGTCATGGGCTGGACAATTACGGAGTGGATGGAAAGAAATTTTCCATCGGCTTCGATGGCTACGTCGTCGGACGGAACTCGCCGACCGTGCTGAACGCCTTCGGGCATATCGCCCAATTTTGGGATGGGCGAGCCTCGACGGTGGAGGAACAGGCCAAAGGCCCGATTCTCGCCGGCGGTGAAATGGCCATGCCTTCACCTGAAGCGGTTGTGAAGAAACTCAAGGGCATCATGGAATACGGCCCGCTCTTCAAGGCGGCCTTTCCAGAGGCCAAGGATCCCCTGACCTACGACAACGTCGGCAATGCGATCGGCGCCTTCGAACGCCTGCTGGCGACGCCGGCTCGATGGGATCTCTACCTCCAGGGACACGACAACGCACTGACGCCGATTGAGAAAAGGGGCTTGAAGCGATTTGTCGGTCTGGGCTGCAACACCTGCCACACCGGCACGCTGGTCGGAGGCGATCGCTATCAAAAACTTGGTCTGGTGAAACCTTGGCCCAATCAAAAGGACCAAGGCCGCTACGCCCTCACGAAGAAGGACGCAGACAAGATGTTCTTCAAGGTCCCCAGCCTGCGGAACATCGAAAAGACCGGACCTTTCTTCCATGACTCAACGTCAACCAAACTGGCCGATGCCGTGAAGAAGATGGCCTGGCACCAACTTGGCAAGGAACTCAACGAACAGGACACCAAGGCGATCGTCGCTTTCCTGAAAACCATGACCGGTGAGTTGCCTGAGCATCTGACCAAGCCCTCGGCTCCGAAGGCTGCCAAGGGTGGAGCGAGCTTCGAATAAACACCAGCTACAGCAAAGCGGCC
>JBMYQZ010000404.1:0-1763 GCA_049601855.1 Limisphaerales bacterium
TCGCCGCCATTGGCGATCATCTGAACGAAGTGAAGGTAGTCTCGGGTGGTTGAGACGAGCCCGCCTCCGCCGGAAGAGAATTTTGGACGTTTGAGGAAATTGCTCGTAGCTGCAGATTCACGAAGCGTCATGCGATCTTTGCCAGGGAAGTAGACGTTCGCCAAGCGGGCTCGTTTTTTCTTCGGCACGAAGAAGCCGGTGTCTTTCATGTCCAAGGGCTTGAAGATGTGTTGCTTCAGGAACTGATCGAATGATTGCCCGGACCATACTTCCACCAAACGGCCCAACAGGTCGGTGGACACGCTGTAGTTGAACTGGGTTCCGGGATGAGCCACAAGCGGAAGCTTGGCCAGTTTGGCGCTCATCTGGGAGAGCGGTTGGTCATCGTTGAGGAGCCCGGCTTTGCGATAGGCCTTGTCGACGTCGGTGTTGCCGAAGACGCCGTAGGTCAGACCGGAGGTGTGACGCAGCAGATCGCGAACGGTCATGGGGCGGATTGGTTTGACGAGCTTGCCCTTGGTGGAAACTTTCACCTGTTTGAACTCCGGCAAGAACTTGGCCACCGAATCGTCGAGGTCAAACTTGCCATCCTCGTGCAGCATCATGACCGCCGTGGAGGTGATGGCCTTGGTCATCGAGTAGATACGGAGGATGGTGTCATCGTCCCAAGGCTGGTCATTTTCGATGTCGGCGTGTCCGTAGGATCGGAAGTGCACAATCTTGCCATTGCGAGTGACCGCGACCGTGGCTCCGGCAAGTTTGTTATTAACGATCTGTTCCAGAACGCGGTTGTCGATCTGGCGCAGCTTGGCGGTGGACATGCCCACGCTCTCTGGGGAAACACGTGGCAGTTCCGCCGCTTGGAGGGAGAGGATGGAGGCGAGTAGGAGAGCGAATTTGCGCATGATCATGTGAGTAAAGGACGGAGAAATTCCCCGGTTCGGCTTGGTTTTGATTTGGCGATTTTCTCGGGAGGACCTTGCGCCACGATCCTGCCGCCATCGCGACCGGCGTCAGGGCCGAGGTCAATGAGCCAGTCGACGCACTTGATGACGTCCAGATTGTGTTCGATCACAATGACCGAATGGCCGGCATCGACGAGTCGTTGAAGGGCGGTGAGAAGGATGCGGACGTCTTCGAAGTGAAGACCGGTGGTTGGTTCGTCGAAAAGAAACAGGATGCTGTCGGTCTTCTTCTTGCTGAACACGTCGGCGAGGTGGCTGACCAGTTTGAGGCGTTGGCATTCACCGCCGGAAAGCGTGTTGATGGGCTGGCCGAGGCGGAGATAGCCGAGACCGACCTGTTGCAGGAGTTCGAGTTTGGCGGCGGCTTTCCTGGCAGGACGGGAATCGCCGAAGGTGTGGAGGGTGTCGACGACCTGGTCGACGGAGGCCGCGAGAATGTCGGCGATGCTCCAATCCGTTACGGGTATGCGAACTTCGAGGACATGTCCTTGATAGCGCCGGCCATCGCAGGCGGGGCAACGGACGAAGACGTCACTGAGGAACTGCATCTCGATCTTTTCGAATCCGGCTCCGCGGCAGCGTTCGCATTGGCCGCTTTGGGAGTTGAAAGAGAAGGAACTCGACTTGAGCCCACGTTCCTTGGCGAGGTCGGTCTGGGCGTACAGTTCGCGAATATCCTCGAAGGCTCCAATGTAGACGGCGGGGTTCGAACGCGGGGTTTTGCCGAGGGAAGATTGGTCGACCAACACGACCTGTTGGAGATGCTCCGCACCGGAAAGCTCCGCTTCGACGATAGTT
>JBMYQZ010000404.1:1773-5595 GCA_049601855.1 Limisphaerales bacterium
ATTCGGTCGGCAGCCTTGGCTGTCGGATCTTCGCCCCCAAGATGGGAGCGTAAGGCGGGGAGGAGTTCTTCGCGGACCAGTGTGGTCTTGCCTGACCCGCTGACGCCGCTGATGCCGACCATGCGTTGCAGGGGAATCTTGACGGTAAGATTTGCGAGGTTGTTGCGATTGGCGCCGATCAATTTCAGCCAATTGGCGTCCGAGGTCTTGCGACGCTTCGGGATCGGGATGGATTCGCGTCCGCTGAGGTATTTGCCGGTGAGAGATTTCTTCGATTTGGTGATCTGCTTGAAGTTGCCTTGGAAGACCAGGTCGCCGCCGCTTTCGCCATGGCCGGGGCCGAGGTCGATGAGTTGGTCGGCGGCGTGCATGACTTCGGCTTCGTGCTCGACGACGACGACGGTGTTGCCGAGGTCACGGAGTTTCTTCATGACGCCGACAAGTTCGCGGGTGTCGCGGGGATGAAGTCCGACGGTGGGTTCGTCGAGAACGTAGAGTGTATTGACCAGTTGCGTACCAAGGCAGGACGTGAGGCTCACGCGTTCGGTTTCGCCGCCGCTCAGGGTTCTCATCGGGCGATTGAGATTGAGATAGCCAAGGCCGACGTCGTTCAGGAAACCGAGGCGGGACCGGACTTCATCCAATGCGATGGTAATGGGGTCGCTCTTCTTGCGCGACTTGAGCCCCTGCATCAGGCCGTCGACCAAGGGTAAGGCTTCGTTGATCGGCAGTTGGTAGATATCGGCAAGGGAATGGCGTTCCTTGTTCGGGAGTCGGAACTGGAGACTATCGGGTTGGAGTCGTTGTCCCAGGCAAACAGGGCACTTGGAGTAGGAGCGATAGCGGGAGAGCAGCACGCGGACGTGCATCTTATAGGACTTCGTTTCCAACCAGCGGAAATAACCTTTGATGCCGTACCAGGCGCGGGGCCATTCGTGGTCTTCGTCACTCCCATACGCGGGCTCGCCATGGATAACCCAACGTTGTTGATCTTCCGGGAGATCCTTGAAGGGGACGTTCATCGGAACTCCGAGAGCCTTGCAGGCGCGCTTGAGATCTTTTTGCGAACCGGCGCCGACTCCGCTGCGCCAAGGCTTGATGGCACCCTTGGCCAAAGTGAGCGTGCGGTCCGGGATGGTCAGATCGTAATCAATGCCGATGACGCGGCCGAAGCCCTTACATTCCGGACAGGCGCCGACCGGGTGATTGAACGAGAACAGGGCGGGGGAAGGCTCGCGGAATTCCTGGTCGCACTCGGCGCAATGAAAGCGGTTGGACGCGAGGATTTGCTGGTCGTCGATTCGCAGTGTGAGACTGCCTTTGCCGAAATGGTAGGCCTGTTCACAGGCTTCGACGAAACGCGACTTGCCGTTGCCGGCGAGCTTGACGCGATCTTGGATGACCGCCAGTCCGGCGGGTTTGCGAAGTTTCGGAGCGGCGTCTTCCAGTCTCACCACCTCGCCCTTGATCAAGAGGCGTTGGTAGCCCTGTTTGCCGATCAGTTTGAGGGAATCCTTGAGCGAGACTTTCTTGGATAGCGGTAAATCAAACGTGACGAGGCAGTTTTCACCGGGGAGTTCCCTGCGGAGGCGTTGCCAAAGCGATTGCGGAGTGTCTTTGCCGACTTCCTTTCCGCACCCCCCACAATAGAGACGGGAGAGGTGCGGCCAGAGGACTTTCATGAAATCGCAGACCTCCGTCATGGTGCCGACGGTGGAACGAGTTGTGCGGACGGAATTACGCTGCTCAATAGCGATGGCCGGCGGAATGCCCTCGATCCGATCGACCTGGGGCTTGTCCATGCGATCGAAGAACTGTCGCGCGTAAGGTGAGAAGGTCTCGATGTAGCGCCGCTGCCCTTCAGCGTAGAGCGTATCGAAGGCCAGTGAGCTTTTTCCGGAACCGCTCAGACCGGTGACGACGATCAACTTGTGCAGGGGGAGATCGAGATCGAATCCCTTGAGGTTGTTGTGCCTGACCCCGTGGAGGGAGATGCACTTGCCGTTCTTCTTTGTCGCCACGCGGCGCGAAGGTAATGGTGTTACGCCTCGCGGCAAGCGAAAGCTGGGTCAGGGATTGCCTTGGCCGCCACCGCCCTGGTTCTGGCTGAACCCTTCAAACGCGCGATAGAAGCGGTGTCCCTGGCCTACACTCCCGAAGTCGGTCGCATCGAATGTCCCGGCGGAGTTGCCAGTCGCGGTTTCAGAATTCCCGACGAAGATATCCATCCAACTGTTGAAATCCTGCGAAGACTGCACGGTATAGGTTCGTTTGAACTCGCCCGTCACACGGATTTGAAATTGCCCATTGTTCACGCCGAGCGCTTCGATGCTGGGGACGATTGGCGTTCCCATAGTGGTGAGCTTGAACTCGGTGATCTTGGCAAAGACGGCGGCCGCATTGACGCCGGCGTAAGACGTGTTGTCACTGTCCACCACCTTGGCGAAGGTCAGTTCGCACTCGTATTGGCGTCCGGGTGCGAGCGTGTGGGCAGGGATCGAAAGCGAAGTCTGCATGCCGTCCATGGCGCCAACCTCAAACGGACTGGGGCTTTCGTAGATGGTGCGGCCGACGTCGTTCTGAATCTCGACCTGGATGAAGTCATTGACTGTGCCCTGGGTGAATGCCGCCCACGAGAGATTGAGCGCGATGGTGGAGTCGACCGTGGAGAGGGCACTGAAGTTCTGAACCGTGGGGTCATTGGGGTAGCTCTCCGGCATCAGATCCAAAACAATCGTCTTGGTGCCATCGTTGAACGTGGTGATCGTGTTCGTGTAGGAACCGTTCGGGAAGAAAGCATCCAGATCTGATTTGAGCGCATATTCAGCTTCCAATTGAAGAGCGTCGCCGTGATCGAGTTCGCCCAGAATTGGACCACCGACAGGGCCGCCGATCTCAAGTTTGGATGCGGTGGCGTATCCGCGCAGGTCGGAGTCTGCTTCGAAGGCAAATGCTCCGGCGTTCACGGGGGTGCTGCCGGTCTGAATAAGGGCCTCGGCCTTGGAGATGAAAAGGGCGAGCACGTCCGTTTGTCCCGCGCTTGAACTGCTGGCGGTGGTGAAGTTGCCGTCGATTTGGAACATGTCGTTGCCGGCCACGTCCTGCAGTTTGGCCGCGGAGCCAGATGGATTGAGCGTCCAGGAAATCTGGGTGTTCAAAGCGTGATTCGGTGGGTAGTGGCAGAACAAGGTTCGACCGTCGCTGCTCCACGAGTAGACGAAGCTCGCTGGGGTGGTGACACCGGTCCAGTTGATGGCATCACCAACCGGCACCGTCCTGTCCATGGGCTCGTCGAAGTGGAATGTTACCACCGAAGTGTCGGCAGCGTCCGTGGAACTGAAGGGAGGACTGACATCACGAAGATTGGGTGCCTGTGACTCCGCCGGCGTAGAACCGACAGTCCGGACATTGATGCGGGTCTCCTTGGAGTAGCCGGCGAGGCCGGACGCGTAGGTCATGTCCATGGCGGTCGGCTTGATGACACGGATGGAGACCTCGTATTCGGAGCCCGCAGTCAAGGTGCCGGCGGGAATGTTGAAAGAGGTATTGAGACCGGTGAGTTGGCCACCCTCACCGGGACCGGGGCTGCTCAATACACTGTTGTTACCGTTGCCTGAATTCTGCTGCACCTCGACCAAGACAATGTCGTTGGCACTGCCTCCGACCAAGGCATCCCAAGTAAGTAGAAAGTCACTCGTATGATCGATGCTCTGGGCGGTCGTGAAATTGGACAGTTTTGCCGTGCTTGGATAGGTGTCGCCCGTGATGCCCAAAGTGATGACCTTCATGCCATCGTTCACGGCATTGATAGTGACAGTGAAG
>JBMYQZ010000405.1:0-5582 GCA_049601855.1 Limisphaerales bacterium
GGCTCACGAAATACGACATCGTAAACACCCTCCCTCTCAAGCAACTCCACTCCGCCCTGCTCGAAAAACGCACCGCCCGACGATGAGATTCCTGCTCCTTCTGCTCGCAACCATTTCCGTTGCACCCGCCGCCGATCCCAAACCGTTGGTCGTTCTTCTCGGGGATTCCATCCGGATGAACTACCAGCAGGTCGTGAACGACCAACTCCAAGATCGCGCGCGTGTCTGGTCGCCCAAGGACAACTGCCGCCACACCGCCTTCGCGCTCGAGAATCTCGACCGTTGGCTGCGAGAGGCGAAAGGCAATCCCCGTGTCGTCCACATCAACATCGGCCTCCATGACATGTTCCTCCATGCCAAGACCGGCAAGACCCGCCACACGTTGGCCGTTTATGAGAAGAACCTCCGTGCCATCTTCACGCAGCTGAAGAAAGACAAGGACACCAAGATCATATTCGCCCTCACGACCGCCGTCATCGAGGATCGCCAGGCAAAATCAAAAGGCTACCGTCGTGTCGTCCGCCGCAATACCGACGTCGATCGCTTCAACGCGACTGCCCACGAAATTGCGAAGGAGATGAACATCCAGGTAAACGACCTCAACACCTTCATGAAACGAGCCGGTTCCGCCAAGATCCTCCGCGAAAGCGATGGCATTCATTTGAGTCCCGAAGGCTGCCAACTCGTCGGCCAAGAAGTCGCCCGGGTGATCACCAAAGCGCTAAAAGCGAAGTAGCGGAACTCGTGAGAGTTTCGTTGCGGGTTGGGCGGGGGGGGGCGAACTTCTCACGAAATCCGCTACGAGACATCAAGCTTTTACCCACGCCTCATATAGTGAATCCACGTCGGCTTCCTGAGGGGTGCCGGCATGGAGGGCGAAGCGGTAGCGGAGGCGAATCTCGGAGCCGGACTTCATGGACCAGGGTTCTTTCAGGAAGTTGAAGGGGGAAGGGGAAAGGTGGCCGTATTCGCGGGTGAACCAGACGGGGCGCCACGGGTTTTTCGGATGCGTCATCATGGTGAGGCCTTCGACGACATCGGGATTTAGTCGGCGTTTGCCGTGGTAGCCGCACCAACGAGCTTCTTGCCCGTAAGTGCCCTCCGCTCCGGTGCCGCCTTCGGAGTTCATGAGGATGCCGCCATAGGTAGGTGAAATGTCGGAAGCGACGCGGATGGCGAGGAGGGAATGCTTGGCCTTCTTGATCTGAATGTCTTCGAGCGCGTGCAGGTGAATGTCCATGTCGAGCGTCCAAGCCTTGCGATCGGGATGAACGGTGATGCAGAAGGTGCGGCGATCCTTGAACGGCGACGCGTGCTCGGGCCAGACCCATTCGCACTGGTCCGTGAAGGTCATGGAGGTGGTCGTTGATTTGTCTTCAACAATAGTGACGCCGGTGGATTTGATTTGTCCGGTGGCGTTGGGCTTGTCGGACCAGTAGTCGCCGCCATTGAGTGGATGGCAACCGAGCCAGAGTCCGCGGTGATGCGGATAGGGTAGGGCGGATTCAGCAGTGAGGGAGAGACCGCTTACCGGTCCGTTCACCGGATGGAAGTAGGGATATTTGAGATCGCTCTGCGCGCGGTAGTTGGTGAGCGGGAGATTGTTCCAACGGGCGAAGAGGTTGCCGTGATTGACGTAGCCGGTGAGGCCTTCGGCATCCTTGACCGGTTTGGTGTAATCGATGGCGGTGACGCGATGGGTGGCAGCAGCGATCGCGGTGGCGGTGAGGAACTGTCGGCGGTTCATGTCAGTTCACCTTGCCTCGTGGAACGGGACTTTGCCAGTCATGGAATCGGCTCGGAAATGCGGGTCAGCGGTTGAGGGATTGAAGGACTTCCGCCGGTGGAGTCCAGCCGTAATTGCGTTGGGCGTCGGGGCGGTAGGCGCAGGTGATGATGTACAGTTCTTGCTGGCGTGAAATTGCGGGAGGGACGTTGATGCGCAGGTGGGTGAAGCCGTTTCCGAACCAGGTTTCGTAGCCGTGTTGGCGGTCGGGTTTGAGTTCGTGACCGTTGAGACGGACGTCGACGAGCGTGGGCTTGGGGTAGGGGATGCGGAGGTGGAAGCCGATGCCGTTCTCGATGGGGGCGGAGGGTGCTTTGCGGTCGAAGGCGAGATCGGTGGCGAGTTTGATCTCGGGGCCGGCGGCGATGAAGGTCTCGAGGGCGGCGGCGTTCACGCCGGGTGCGGCTTGTAGTTGCTCGGCGGTCTTCTGCGGATCGACGTTGATCAGGTGGTTGGAGTTTGTGCCGATGTTGACGATATAGAGAATGCGTCCATCGGTTTGGGGATAGAGGACGGATTGCTGGAAGCGGGATTGGAGTTTCCAGAGTTCTTTGCGACTGGTGCGTCTTTGTTGAGCGGTCTGTCCCCAGGCGGTGACGTAGTGACCGATGAAGGAACGCACGCGTTCGACGGGGTAGCCGGGGCGATTGCGGGTGGGCCACACGTTGTTGCCGATGCGCAGGAGTCCCTTGGTGCGGGCGAGGCCGCTGGCTTCCCAGCCGATTTCGAGGGCGGCGACCATGGTGTGGTATTTCGCGTAGGCGTATTGGGAGGTGTAGAAGTTTGGACGGCCGCGCCAGGTGAAACGCGTGAGGCTTTGCATGGCCGGTCCCCAATAAGCGCGTTGGGCGTCGGCTTCGAAACGATCGGACGGATAACCTTCGGCGACGCCGGCGGCGATGATGGCTTCGGTGACTCGCCAGTCCCAGGGACGAAGGGCGTAGTTGGAATAGGCGGAACCGGTGACCTCAAACATCGTCTGGCCGGCGTAGCGACGGCGGTCACCCAATTGGTCGGGGGCGTATTCCTGCAGGCCGATGCCGTGGAGGTCGAGGTGGACTTCGGGTTGGTAACGATCAACCACATCCAGAAACGTTTGTAGTTCCGGGACTTCCTTGGCGGCCTTGAAGGTCATGGTCTTGAGATCCCAGTTCTTGGGTCCGCTGCCAGTGTATGGATCGATGCCCACCGAGGTGCCGAAGCGATCAGTCTTGAAGTAGGCGTAAGGATTGATGATCGGCATGAAGAGGACGATCTGTCGGCGACGCGTTTCTTTCGCTTCAGCATCGTCGCTGAGCAGCCATTCAATGCCGTGCATCGCGGTGGTGGTGCCGGAGCGTTCGGGGCCGGCGTGCAACGCGGTGATCAAGGCGATCTGCTTGTCTTCATCAGTGACCTTGGGATCGGTGATCTTGAGGCAGTAGAGCGGTTCGCCTTCGCGGGTCTTTCCGGGGACTTCGACGGTGAGGAGTTTCGGATGTTTCTTTTGCCAATGACGGATGGTGGACTCGTACTCGGCGGCGGTGAGGCGATGAAGCTTCTTGACCCAAGGCTTGGGCAGTTGATCAAGCTTGGCCTTGAGCTTGGCGTCCTGCGCGGAGGCGACGAGAGTGGTCGCGAGGAAGGCGAGAAGGGGGCGTGTCATGCGGGGACTATTTGAACTCCCCTCCATTATGCAAATTTAAACAATATCTCGTGCCGGATCGCTCGTCGCCGGTGAACCCACGATCAGACGGGAATTTCCAGAACCCAAATGAGCTCAGGTGCGGGCTGAGTCCGGTGGCGGTTCATTGACGATTGCCCAAAAGTTGCCGATCTCCCTGATTGCGCGAACGAACTCGCTTACGTCGATCGGCTTGATGACGAAGGCGTTGGTGCCCAATTCGTAGCTGACAAGGCGGCCTCGTTCTTCAACTGAGGAGGTCATGACGACGACCGGGATGAATCTGAGATTAGGGTCGTTGCGAATTTCGTTAAGTACTTCCAATCCACCGATTTTCGGCATGTTGAGATCAAGGAGAACGACCGCGGGATTCCCAGGGCGGATGTTCGCGAATCGCCCTTGTCGATGCAGATATTCGAGGCATTCTTCACCGTCGTAAACCACTTGGACATCGTTCGCGAGATTGAAGGATTTGAGTGCACTCAAAGTGAGTTCCACCCCGGCGATATCGTCTTCAGCCAGCAGAATTCTCTTCAGCTCGTTGATACCGTGTCGAAGAATCTCATGAACGCTGACTGAACCGGACTCAGTGGCGCGTGTCTTTAGAGAATTGTCCTAGAACTCGCTCCAAGGCCGGACGCGGAAAAGGCTGTGTTTTGACGTGCAGGACAGCCATAAACTCCCATCAGTTGAGGGAGAATTCGATTCGAGAATAGTAGTAAAGCAGGGCGGAGGAACCTACTTCTTCCACTCAAACGCTCCCTTGCGGAGCGCGTAGAGGTAGCCGACGAAGAGCACGGCGATGAAGGTGGCCATCGAGCCCAGAATGGTCGCGGCGTTGGATGCGAGCTGTTCACGGAACACAACTGCCCACGGGTAGAGGAACACAACTTCGATATCGAAGAGGATGAATAGCATTGCCACCAGGTAGAAGCTGACGGAGAGCCGTGGTGTGCCGCTGCCGATCGGTTTCATGCCGCATTCGTAGGCGGTGTCCTTCATCTGCTGGTGAGTGAGGCGATGACGGTTCGCAAAGTTGCCGATCAAAAGGGACAACACAGGAATGGCGACCACCGTAAGGATTCCCAGACCGGCCAGCATGAGGACCGGGATGTACTCTTGTAATTGGGCGTCAGCCGCATCCATGACCGGGAACATAAGGAAGGGCGCCATGGGCTGCAAGGGCATTCAAGACGAGGACCCAGTCTACGTGGATCTCCGTAAATTTGGGTTGATAATCGATGGAATTCGCCTAGTTTCGCGGCTTACCCAAGTTGTGACCAAAGCGAGGGTCGTAGGCACAAAGCGCATCGGAAATTATGAGATTTGCCCCCAGAAGCACCTCCAAGGCCGGACTTTCCCTCATTGAGCTCGCAATCGTGGTGGCGGTATTGGGAGTGTTGGCGTTGATCGCCCTGCCAAATCTGTTTTCCTCGCGCAAGACTGCGGAGGACAAGGTTTGCATCTCCAACCTCCGGGCCATCATGCACGCGAAGGAAAAGTGGGGCTTCGACCAGAAGAAACAACCCGCGGATATCCCGGTGTACGACGATATCAAGGAATACCTTACCCGCATGAACCAATTGAGCATCTGTCCCCTTGGAGGGCAATACAGCCTCGGAGCGCTCAACGAGAACCCCACCTGCGAATATGCGGCGCAGGGTCACGAGTTGCCGGAATAAACTCAATCTCGTGGCATCGAACGTAACAATTTCCGCGCTCGGTGAGCCCACTCCGCCTCCTGCTTTTGCTGGTAGGCCGGGGTGAGAGTCTCCTCCCTCAAGACATCCTCAACCAATTGCCGGGCGCGGTCTCTTTTTTCCTGGTCTCCTGATTCGACATACAACTCTGCCAGCCGCACTCGCGGCTGCGCGTAGGTGTTGTTTTCCATCGCCTGCTCGAAAAGTTTGATGGCGGTGTCTTTCCGGCCCAGTTCAATCTCGCATTCGCCCAAGGCGATCAGGCTGGCGCCGTAATCGTGCTTGGGATCGGCCATGCAGACGTCTTCCAAGAGTGGGCGGGCCTCGCCGAAACGTTTCTGGTGCATGAGGCAACGCCCGTAGTGGGCTTTGGTGTCCATGTCCTCCGGTTCGCGTTCCAAGGCGGCGAGGTAATGTTCCTCCGCGTGGGTGA
>JBMYQZ010000406.1:0-5551 GCA_049601855.1 Limisphaerales bacterium
CCTGCAGCCTTCTTGCCAGCCTCCACACCAGGCTGATGGTAGGCGTTGATGCCAACCAAGGAGGCATAGAATCCGACGGCGCGCTCGAAGAGGGCGATCAGCACTCCCACGGTTTCCGGAGTGACCGCATCCACCGTGATCGTGATAGACTCCCGGTCCTTCTCGTAGAGAGCTTCTCGCGTGCCCAGGAAGAAGCCGGAGAGATACTCTCCGGTCGTGACGCTGGGATCGACCTCCAAGCTGGCTCCTTCACGATCCTTGAGTACTTCGATGAAGGTTGCGAAAAAATTGAGAACACCTTCGCGAAGTTGTTGAACGTAGGCATGTTGATCGGTTGATCCTTTGTTCCCGTACACGGCGATGCCTTGATTTACGACGTTGCCGTTGAGATCCTTCTCTTTGCCCAAGGATTCCATCACCAATTGCTGGAGATACCTTGAGAACAATTCCAGCCGGTCCTTATAAGGCAGAATCACCATGTCCTTTGCGCCCGTGCCTCCACCAGCGTGAAACCACATTAGTGCCAATAATGCTGCTGGATTGTTCGAAACGTCATCGCCTCGGGTGAGCTCGTCACAGGCGGCTGCCCCCTGAAGCATCCCGCGAATTGGAATACCTTGCAGCGCGGCTGGAAGAAGCCCAACCGCACAGAGCTCGCTGGTCCGCCCGCCGACCCAGTCCCACATGGGGAATGTCTTGATCCATCCTTCACTGCTAGCGACTTGATCCAGCTGGCTGCCAGCTCCAGTCACTGCTACAGCATGATCGGCAAATTTGAGACCTTTTGACTCAAAGGCCGCTCTTGATTCCAGCATGCCATTTCGAGTCTCCTTCGTTCCGCCTGATTTTGAAATTACCACAACCAGAGTCCGAGCGAGGTCTTCGCCGATCTCGGCAAGCACTCGGTCCATTCCATCAGGATCAGTGTTGTCGAAGAAGTATGGCTTCAGTTGATCCGTGGCGGGATTGCCCAAGGCATTGGCAACGAACTGAGGCCCGAGCGCGGATCCGCCGATTCCAACGACTAGGAACGACTTGAACTTACCATTAGCTGAGCTTATTTCTCCTGAAATGACTGCGGCCGCGAATGACTCCAAATCAGCGAGGGTTTCATCGATCACCTTGGTGAGTTCAGGATCGGGAGCAAGCCCGGAGTTTCGCAGCCAGTAATGGCCTACCATGCGGTTCTCATCAGGATTGGCGATGGCACCTTTTTCCAATTCCTGCATTGCGGACAGTGCTTCGGCGAACTTCGGTCCCATTACGTCGAAGAAGTCGTCGGCGAAGTTCATTCGGCTGATATCGAGGCCGAGACCTATGGACGGATACTCCGAGTAAAAGCGGTTGAAACGTTCCCAGTTCATCTTGGGAGCATTCTTTAGCTCTCAGCTGGGTAAATGGGAATCAGAAAGCGCTGAGATGAGCATTTCTCACACTCTCGGCACGTTCCCAAGCAGAACTGTCTACGCGCCGAGGTTCTTTTTGATCTCCTTGAGCGTCTTGGCCTCCGGCATGCCGGCGTAGAACTTATCGAGCGGATAGCAGCCGCTGCGCAGACCGTTGCGAGGAGCCGAGGTGCAATCGCTGAAGGTCCGGCAAATAAGGCTTGGTGTAAGCTCTCCGTCGGTCGCGGCATGCGCAAGAATGGCCGGGTAGCTGAGTACGACGCGTCCGAGACCGATCATATCCGCCCAGCCCTTCCGCAGTACATACTGGGAGACATGAGGCAGGTACTCCTGCAAGTACGAGTAGCCAGAACCGACGACGATCATGGAATCGCCGGTACGTTCCTTGATTTGTTTGACGACCTGAACCTGGCGTTCCACATCGATCAGGGGATCGTGAGCGGGCTGATAACCGTCGCTCGGCGGATAGGCTGCTGGACGTTGGAGATGCGGCGTGTAGTAGGGAGAGCCGGCGCTGGTGTTGAGAATTTTGATGCCGAGCTCCTGGCAGAGTTCGACGAATTTGAAGGTTTCCGACAGCTCGATTTTGGTCGGGTCATCACGATCAACGGAGAATCCGTAGTCGTAGGGCAGGCAATTTGAAAAATCTTCCGGGATGCCTGGGCCCAGCTTTCCGGGACGGCCTTTATCTGGATCGGGCCGATGAGGTACTTTGTCAAAAGTGCTCAATCGGACGCCCAAGTCGATATCGTTGCC
Organism: Limisphaerales bacterium; assembly: GCA_049601855.1. Taxonomy (GTDB): domain Bacteria; phylum Verrucomicrobiota; class Verrucomicrobiia; order Limisphaerales; family JAYPXF01. The sequence goes on from JBMYQZ010000406.1 coordinate 2,163, forward strand.
GGAATTCCGAATGCCAGCAACGATTTCGCGAATAATCCGGGTACGATTCTCGAAGGAGCCACCGTAGGGCCCGGGTCGCGTGTGTGCTCCCAGGAACTCGTGTAACAAGTAACCATGGCAATGTTTGATATCCACGAAGTCCGCGCCAGCCTGCCGAGCGACATCGGCGGCCTTGATGTAACACTGGATCAGCTCGCGGATATCATCGTCCGTGAGGATCTGGTCGTCACCGGCCACCTTGAACTTGGGATCGAGAATCGGGTGACGAAACGCAACCCGCGCTTCGTAGACGGCGTTGTCGTTGGGACGGCAAAACCTGCCTGAATGCGTGAGCTGGAACCCGATCACCAAATCGTCGGTGGTGCCAAAGTTTTCCGCGTGCGCTTGCTTCAGGATACTGACCAATTCCTGTAGCCCGGGGAGGTGCTCCTCGGTGATGATCAGCTGATTGGGGTTGGCGCGGCCGTCCGGGCGCACCGCCATGGCTTCGCCGCCGCAGATCAGTTTGGCCCCGCTCTCTCCAAACCGCTGCCACCGTCGACGCATCAGATCGGTCACGCCACCAGTGCGTGTTCCGTCCCAACCTTCCATGGGGTGAAGGGCAATGCGATTGCCGATGGTCTTCCCGTTGACGGTGATGTGCGGAATCGGCTGGACGATGGGTGAGGTTTCCCCGGTCTGGATGGCATCATCACACGGGATGTCCAGGTTCAGCTCGGCGAGGTGCTCGCGGAAAGCCGCTACGGTCTTGAGTGAGGGAACGCGGGTAAGCTTGAAAGCGGACATAATTCTGGCAACCGGAATCGGGCCTAACTCCGGTGTGATTGTCGATCCCAAATCAACCGCCAGCGACAATCTTCACGATCTCAAGCCGATCGCCATCGCTCAATGCCAACGCGGCAAATTCGGAAGGTGCGACGGCCTCGCCGTTGTGTTCGATCACCACGCTCTTGGGCAGTTGGTTCTGGCGGATAAGGAATTCCTCAACGGAGCAGGGAAGTTCCGTTTCGATCTTTTGACCGTTGGCAATCAAGTGGGGCATCTCAATCAATATGCACGTTCAATTGCCCATTCGTACCACATGTGGATTGCCGCGATTGACGCTCACGGTGGCGCTGTTCTCCGTCACGCGCAGGCAATGAAGGTTTACGGGCCGGCCGTTGTAAGTGATGCGTTTCAGGTCACCGCGATAGAATAGGACACCGTTGATCTGGGCCCGGTAACCGCGATTGGTGCGAGCGATTGAAGTAATCTTCAAACCAGAGGAGGGCGGGCTCGCGGTCTTGGGGCTTGACGTGCGGGGTTGAGCGCGCGTCGCGGATCGAACCGGGGGGCGTGAGGTGCGCGGGGTGGTCGCCACGCCGGGGGCACGAGGTAGATTGCGCACATTCATGGTCGCTGAAGTACCGGTACGCACCCACTCGAGCACGCGGGCAAACCCATTCTGTCGCTCCGCCTCAAGCATGGTGAGGATACGACCGTTGGTGTACGGATTCTTTTTGATCCGGGCGAGTTGATTGGTGAAGCCGGCGCGTTCGCACACCTTGTAGGCCACCAGCTCGCAAAGGCCTTCGATCGTGTCCTTTTCAATCTCGCGATTGGGTTTCTTGTTCTCGTTGATCCAAAGGTGCGTGTACTCATGCGCGCTCACACTCACGAGTTCGTCTTTCGGCAATCCACTCAAGAGAATGATATTGTGCGTGATGCGCCGGCCGGCAATGCGACTCTGTGAAAATCCGCCGCGTCGCAGCGACTGTCCACTGTTCCAGTAGTCGATGTCGAACAGTCGCACGTCAGGTTTTGGGCCGCGCAACGCCATGGCATTGCCGCTGACATAAAGAACGGATGAAACGGCTTGGTCGTAGATCATCATGGCTTCCTTCTCGTCAACCACGACGTCGTCCTTTTCGAACTTGCAGATGTACCGTCCGTCCTTGGTCTTGAGATAGTCGGCTTTGATTGGCAGACCGCAGATATCGCACTTCAGGTCCAGGCGCACGCAATCCCGGCAGATGGTTCCGTGGGTGTGTTTCCAGAAGGTGCGGCCAGGAGGAGGATTGTCACAGACGACGCATTTAAGATTCGGCTGCGCCTGTCCTGAAGACACTGAGAAATTCAGGGCCAACCACAACAACAAGATGGAGAACAACGGCTTCACGTGCGCGGACTTGTGCGAGACTCGCGCGCTGGTGTCACGCCGTCAATGCCGTGTCCCAGTCCTTCCAGACCGGCTCATATCCAAGATCGGAAATGAGTTTGGCGATCGCGGCTGGTGAACGTTCATCGGCAATGTCGAACTGACCGGTGGCGTTCGTCGCGCGGGAAGGATCCGATTCCCATTCACTCGAACCGGCCGCGAGTTCGACAATGCGACCGCGGACCGTCTGGTGAAGATTGTCCTTCCCGGCGCCGGTGTAACCACCCGGTTCGGTGTGACTTCCAGCACTCATCAGTGTGACGCCAAGCGGAATGAGTCCGTTACGAAGTTCTGCTGGTTCGCGGGTGGAAAGGACGATACCGACGTCGGGCAAGAACAGGCGAAACGCGCACACAAGTTGCACCAATTCGCGGTCTTGTAGAATCGTGCGCGGTTGAAATTCGCCGGCACAGGGTCGCAATCGTGGAAACGAAACGGTCAGCTGTGATTTCCAGCAGTGTCGCAGCAGGTATTCCGCGTGAGCCGCCACACTGATGGCCTCCGCCCGCCAATCGGCGAGACCAAACAGCGCCCCAATCCCCAAGCGGCGAAAACCAGCTTCGGCCGCCCGCTCCGGTGTTTCCAGTCGCCAATCAAAATTTCTCTTCGGACCCGCTGTATGCATCTCCTCATAGACTTCGCGATCATACGTCTCCTGGTAGACCACCAACCCCTCACACCCCGCAGCCACCATGCTCGCATATTCCTCCGCCTCCATCGGTCCGACCTCGATCGAAATACCCGGGACTTCCCGATGCACGGCGCGAATGCACTCGGCGAGATAGCCATTGGAAATGAACTTCGGGTGTTCGCCGGCGACGAGCAGCACATTGCGAAAGCCCTGCTCTTTTAAAGCCCGGGTTTCGGCGACGACTTCCTCCACATCAAGAGTTACCCGCAGGATGGGATTGTCGCGCGAAAAGCCGCAGTAGGAACAGTTGTTGATGCACTCGTTGGAAACGTAGAGCGGGGCAAAAAGCCGGATCACTTTTCCGAAACGCTGTTGCGTCACTCGCTGCGATTCCGCCGCCAGTTCCTCCAGCGCTTTTTCGCCAGCCGGCGAAATCAACCGTCCGAAATCTGCCAGCGACAGCTGAGGCTTCCAGACGGTCTCCCGCACCTCAGACAACTCGGTCGCCAAACTTTGAGCCACCGATCCCGGCAGATCCAAGCGATTGAATTCATCAACAAA
>JBMYQZ010000407.1:0-5518 GCA_049601855.1 Limisphaerales bacterium
ATCCTTCCCAGTTCAGTTGTTCATTTCGGGGGTATTGGGTTTGGCTTGCGGGAATCTGCCAAAACAGGATATTTCCCTGCTTGAAGGGCCTATCTCCTGACCCAACCCAATTTCATCATGAAACAGTTTTGGCCAACGGCTGGATTGTCGCTATATGCGATGGCTTTCCTGCTTTGGATCGGCTGCAAGGAAAAAGTCGAGGAAACGAAGTTGTATGCGGAAGACGAGAAATACGTGGCCTGGGTGGGGCGTGACATTGCCGAAGTCGACTTTCATTTCCGGGACCTCAAGGGAGCGGAGGTGGATCTGGCCAAGTATCGGGGCAAGGTGTTGATGTTGGATTTCTGGGCGACGTGGGGGCCGCCCTGCATGGAGTTGTTGCCGTCCAAGCTGGCAGCCCACAAGAAATACCAGCACCTCGGCTTCGACATCGTCGGCATCAGCGCGGATTTCGATCGCAGCAACCTCGAAGCCGTCGTCAAACAGCGCAACATTCCCTGGCCGCAATACTACAACTCGGCCGGCACGACCAACGCCGCCATCACGAAATTCGGCATCAAACACTTCCCGACCACCTGGCTGGTGGACAAGAAAGGCGTCGTTCGCTACATCAGCGCCGGTCGCGACATGGAAACCAAGATCGAAACCTTGCTTGCCGAAGGTGCCGGCGAAGGCTCCGGCAAGGAAGCGAGTTGGACCGACAAGCTGTTTTCGAAACTAGGAGGCGGCAAGAAGGAAGACGATCCGATCAGTGCCATGCAGATGTTGGCGGAAGATCCGGCGCAGTACATGGATCTCAAGAATATCACCATTACGGCCACCCGGAGGATCGCCACGTTGAAGACCGGTGCCTCAACACATCAACTCGTGATCGGCAAACAATTCACGGTAGCCACGGAAGCTGGCGAGGTGACCGTGCAATGCAAGGAGATCAATCGTGATGGGCTCGTGCTCACCGTGCCCGGACAGGACAATCCGATCAGCCTCGCGCTGTAGGGGGAATTTCCTTTCCCAAGTAGGTCAATAACCGATAGTTTTGTCCTGTTCCCTGATTTAGCTGACGGCGTTCCCCCCAACGCATCCGAACTATGGAATTCAAAGTCATCTGTAAATGCGGCACCCCCTACCGCTTCGATATCGATCTGGAAGACGGCAAGGTGCCGCAAGGCGTCAAGTGCCCCAGCTGTGAAGCCAACGGCTCAGCCGCGGCCAATGCTCTTCTGATCGCACAAAAAATGCCCCTCGAGACCGAAGGGCACCCGAACGGCGAGGCCATGATCGCGTTGAAGATCAATTGCCAGTGCGGATTGAAGTTCAAGATCGATTGCCAGCCCAAGAAGATGAAACTCCCGATGGAGTTGAAGTGTCCGGGTTGTCAGGACGACAAGACCGAGTTCGCCAACCAGCTGCTCGAAAGCCGCATCACCGGCAAACCCATGTCGGTGACGCCCAATATGCCGGAAAGCGACGAGACACAGCAGACGCTTTACCTCCGCAAGGAAGACCTCGCCGACCAGGGCGGGGGAGAATAACCCCTATTTCTTTTCCGAGCCTGAGGCGCCGCGATTCTCGATGGCGTCGTTCAGCATTCTTTCCACCCGGTTCAAGCTGAACTCTCGCTCCGGTTCCGGACTGGCCACAAGTTTCATGTCGAAACGGATCCCGTCGAGCAGGTCGAGTTGCTCGATGGTATTCTTCTTGAGCAGCTTTGCCGCGGATGAGTCGATCCTGCCGTTGTTGCGCTGGAGGTAGTTCGCCAAGGTCTCTCGATAATCCCGGATCAACTTGGCCAGGTCCGCGCGCGCATTGAGCTGCATGATCACCAGCTTGGCGATCGCCGGCGTGATGATCGCTCGGTGTTGCTCGAACGGCGTTTCGCGAATCAGTTGCTGAAAGATCATCTCCTTGACCACGGGCACAGAGTTGGAACTGGTGCGAATCGTGACCGGTGTGTAAAGGATGTCCTTGAGTCTCGCCAGGCTCCGCTTCTCGTCCCAGCGCATCGACGGATCGCGCGTCTTGAAATCCACGAGCACGACCGACCACCACTGGTCCGCCGCCAAGGCACTGGCAAACTCAGTCTTGAATGCCTCGAGAAACGCGAACTGCGCGTTGCGGTAACGCGGCAGGGCTTCGATCGTTTTCCACAACTTCTTCTCGCCTTCATTCAGGTCCAACAACTGGGCCATGAAGACATGGGAGCAGGCTTGGAAGGTGCGCCAACGACTGCCGACCAGGTGACCGGGCAGGGGATGTTGCAGATCCGTGAAGCCCAGCGGTTGGAACAGATCCAGGTGGCGCCGCTCCGGCCCCAGCAGATCCCGATAGGTTTGATCGACCACGGAATTCGGTGCGCGGTGGGCTACGACCTTCGCGCCTTGGAGTTCCATCGCCCTGGGATTGACATCGAGCCCGAACACCTGGTGATTGATGCTGCTGGTAATTGAGTCGCCCCACAAAGCGCATAGCCGCGCGGAGATTCCCTCCTGTATCCACAACGGAATTTCCGTCACCACCAGCGTGTTGTTTCCGCGGTTGGCGATGTCCAGCAGGATGCCGCGCACGATCGCGCGAACGAGTCGTTTGCGTTCCACTTGTCCGGGCACCGTGATCGTGAATCGCCAGCCATGACTGCTTCGTCCGCCGCGGACGCCGATCTCCATGTTCGGATCGGCCCGACCGACGATGCGAAACGTCACCGTCGATTCCCATTTGTCCGTTTGCTGGCGCATCAACAGCATGAAATACGAACGCACCCGTTCGCAGTTCGCCACCAACACGGCCGGATCCAGTTGCACGTGATTGGCACGGATCATCGAACGATCAGGAGGACCGCCCGGGGCGCCGGGCTCGAAACCGATCGCCATGAACTGCTGGCTCGCACTGGTGTAGACCGGTGGCACCTTGCCCAAACGGGCCCTCAGCTGATTGACGGTGTTCGCCGCTGAAGCCGAGCACCACCCCACCAGCAGAAACGCGCAGATGCGAATCAGGATCGCGGAAGGAGTTTTGGATGGCAGCCGGGGCATGGGCCGGCGGGCTATTTTTTCTTGGCGGTTTTCTTGCCGCTGCCGGAATCGGAGGCCTTCTTCGATTCCGATTTCTTGGATTTGCTGTCGCCGCTGGAGGCGGACGGTTTGTCCGCCTTCGCCGACTTCTGGTAACCATCGCTACGATAGTCGGTGATGTAGAAACCGTCACCCTTGAAAAGCAGCCCGGCGCCGGCGCCGATGGCGCGCTGTACCTTGCCCTTGCCCCAGCGCTTTTTCAGGCACTTGTCCTTGGGACACTGCGTGAACGCGTCGTCCTTCATGGACTGAAACGCGTCGAAGGTGTCCTTGCACTTCTCGCAAACGTATTCGTAAGTCGGCATAAATTGAAATCCCGCTTTGTAGAGGGTCGGGAGTATAAGCACGCGGGCGATTTCCGCGTCAAGGGGGTCTGAGACCCCGTGGCGGAATTCGTGAGAATCTCGTGGCGCCAGTTTCAGAGACGAAACTCTCACGAGTTCCGTTGCCGGGATCGGCGTCCTCCTCAGTTGTCCGCCTTCTCGAGTTCCTTGATCAACGGGCGGAAGCCGTATTCGTTGAAGAGGGCGATGATGCCGCGGTCGGCGTTGTTGCGGTCGACGTCGGCGATGGCACTCATTGCGTTGTGCATCGCCTCCACGGCTTGGTCGAGTCCCTCAAGTTGTCCGTCCTTGTCCTTTTTCGATCGCGCGATGCCGGCGGCCCGGAGTGATTCGATGCAGGTGAAGTAATGGAGGGCGAATTCGAACTTCTTTGCGAGGTAGAGACTGTAGGCGCGGGCGCCGCCACGGGCGCGCGTGTTGGCGCGGTACATTTCGTTCATCGCCATCGCGAATTCACCCTTTGCCTCGCCCCACCAGGCGGGGGCGGCTTCGGTGGAATCGTAGTGCCGCATGATGACGTTCTTGCGAGGTGTGGCGATGGTCGGATTGTTTTCGTTGATCAACGCGAATGCCTTCGCGAGGTGATCGAAGCCGATGCCGATGCGCACGCTGACCTCGCCGGAGATGGGGGTGACCAGTTCATCGACGGCGCGCTTCGGCGTCATGCCGGGATCGAAGCTGGCGCGGGAGAGATAGAAGACGGACGTGTTCAGATCGTCGACCAACTGACAACTCACGGCGAAGCCGCTTGCTTTTGCCTGTCGAAGGTCGGAGATCGCCGCGTGCGGTTGCTTCAGGTCGAACTGCGGCAGCAGACCGCCATCGAGGTTTCCGATCGGCAACGTTTCTAGTTCGCTGAAGGGGATGACTGCGTCCGCTTTCGGATAGGTCTTTCGATACCTTGTCAGCATCGCTTCCGGCGCCTCGACCTCAATGGTGGTTCGCATTCCCAGCCGCTTGGCTTCGGCAATGATCCCACGCACCAGTTTGATGCCGGCCTCGGTGCGCTGGCCGTGATCCTTGGCGTCGCGCAACTCGGGGTTGTTGAAAACGCGTTCCCGGCCGAATGCTGCGCGACCGGCGGTTTCGCCATCGACGCGCAATTCGGGTCCTTTCCAAAGTCTGCCAGTGCGTTGCTTCCCACTGGTGCTCCCCGATGCGACGAAGGGCTGCCAGGTTTGCAGCGGGATGATGAGGTGATTGAACTTCAGCTTGGTCAGTTGTCGCAGGCGGAGCTTGTGTTCCTCCAGCGACCACGAGACCTGGCTGGCGGGCGAGGTGCCCATCGTTCTCCAGGCGCGGGCCTGGAACTGTGGCTCCAAGGTGGTGTCGACCTCGTCGAGGCGGAACGCTGGTGTGTTCAAGGGCGGAAAGTCCGCGTGCAGGAGACGGCGGATGCCAAAGTAATGCCCTAGTTCGCAAGCGGCCCAATAGGTGGCGACTGGACTGCCGCCACCGACAATGAGTTTGTAACCCCGACCGCTGCGCACTTTGCGCAGGAGGTGTCCCTGTTCGCTCAAGTCGGGCCATTCCATCAGGCGGCCGATCGCGGGATTGGTGTCCGGATTGCCGATCAACACGCTGGGTCCCTCCGCGTCACCGTCCTTCGTGATCGTCACGTCCGCCTCGAACAGTTGTTTCAAGGTCGTGGCGACCTCCTTCGCAGCTAGTTCTTCCAGCGGTTTCGGCTTGGGTCCGACGACAATTGTGACCGACGGGCCGGCGAACACCGGCAATGCGAACAACAAGAGAGCGAGAAGGTGTTTCATTATTTTGCCTCGTTGGAAATGCAGAGGATGCTGTTGCGGGTGCGGATGAAGAGACGGCCGTCGGCGATTGATGGCGTTGCCAGGATCTCCTCATCCATGTCGTTCTTGGCGAGGATCTTCAGATCGGGGCCGTCCTCCAAGACGACCACAAATCCGTTCCGGCCGGTGAGAAACACCTTTCCGTCCGCAGCCACCGGCGAGGCGTAGTAGGCGCCGTAGGTGCGGAGGCGGGTGAGTTCCCAGTGAATGGATCCGTTCCGCGCATCGAAGCAACTGGACAGTCCCCCGGACTTCACCACGTAAAGCCGGTCGTTCACGACCAGCGGGGAGGAGAGGT
>JBMYQZ010000408.1:0-5502 GCA_049601855.1 Limisphaerales bacterium
TTGGACGGTGCATCATGCTACGTGTGGTGAAGAGGGTCTCAAGCTCGCGGCCCACCATCAGCCCGCGGTTGTGATCTGCGACCTCTTGATGCCCAAGGTTAACGGGTACCAGGTCTGTCGCGAAATCCGACAGAATCCCGAGATTGTCCGTCAGCCTCGCATCGTCGTCATCTCCAACAGCAATTACGACACGGACCGCGAAGGCGCCATCGCCGCCGGCGCCGATGATTTCTTTCTCAAGCCGGTCAAGCCGACGGAGTTGATGCACCTGCTTGAACAGGACAGCGGCACGACCTTCTTTTATCGCAAACCCCTGGTTCCCGATCAGTCCAGCCTCACGGACACCCGGGTTTTCAACAAACAGGTCGGCACGCCCACCCGCATTCGTTTCTGGGGCGTGCGCGGATCGATCGCCACGCCCGGTCCTTCGACGGTGAAATACGGCGGCAACACCACCTGCGTGGAAGTGCGGGCGGATGAACAATTGATCATCCTCGACGCGGGCACGGGGATCCGCCAACTCGGCCGACGGCTGATGGGCGAGTTCAAGGGCCAACCGATCAACCTGCACGTCTTCATCACCCACACGCACTGGGATCACATCCAGGGCTTCCCGTTTTTTATTCCTGCCTACGTGCCCACGAACCACCTCACCGTGTTCGGTTACGAAGGCGCGCGGCAGGGCTTGCAAAGCACCTTGAAGAGCCAGATGGAGAGTCCCTACTTCCCCGTCTCCATGGGAGCCATGCCGAGCAATCTCAACGTTGAGGAACTCAGCGAAACCAATTTCCGTGTCGGCAAGATCGAGGTCGACACCTTCTTCGCCAATCATCCCGGCGTCTGCGTCGGCTACCGGCTCACCACCACCGCCGGCCGGATCGTTTTTCTGCCCGACAACGAGCCGCATGCCCGCCAACGCATGGCCGCCACCGGTGAGGAGACTTCTCTTGAGGTCCTCGAATACGCCCGCAAACAGGACGAAAAACTCATCGAGTTCATCCGCGATGCCGACGTTGTGATCATGGACGCCCAGTACGACGCCAACGAATACAAGAGTCACATCGGCTGGGGCCACGGCTGCGTGGATGATGTCGTGGCCCTTGGCGTCGTTGCCAACGTGAAGAAACTCTTCCTCTTCCATCACGATCCTGATCACGACGATGAAATGATCGACACCATGGAAGAATGGGCGCAGGAACTCGTCGCGATTCACGGCGGCAAGACCGACGTGCAAGCCGCCCGCGAAGGCGACGAAGTGCTGATCGATCCTGTCGAAGGCATCAAGCTTCAGCGCGATTAACGACGAATCGCGCCGTTCCTGAAATGGAGGGACGGACCTGCGAGTCCGCGCGTGGAGTTTCCGACAGATTGGTTACGCCAAAATCTCCTTTGCCACGTTCCCGTGCACATCAGTCAGGCGATAACGCCTCCCCTGGTGTCGATAAACCAACTTCTTATGATCCACACCGAGGCAATGCAGGATGGTCGCCTGCACGTCGTGAACGGACAGCGGATTCTCCACCACGTTGTAGCTGTATTCGTCGGTCGCCCCGTAGACGAGCCCCGGTTTCACGCCGCCGCCAGCCATCCAGATCGTGAAGCACCGCGGATGATGATCACGACCACGTGAAGGATCCTTGAGGCTACCCTGCGAATAGATCGTGCGACCGAATTCGCCCGCCCAGATCACCAAGGTTTCGTCCAACAGCCCGCGCCGCTTGAGATCCGTAATCAGGCCGGCGGTCGGTTGATCCGTCTCGCGGCACAACACCGGCATGTATTTCTCCATGTTGGTGTGGTGATCCCAACCGGTGTGATACAGCTGCACGAAGCGCACGTCGCGTTCGATCAATCGACGCGCGAGTAGGCAATTCGCCGCGTACGTCCCGGGCTTCTTCGCGTCCTGACCGTAGAGTTCATACGTCGATTCCTTCTCGTCGCTGAGATCCGTCAACTTCGGCACGGAGAACTGCATCCGGTGCGCCATCTCGTATTGCGCAATGCGGGTTTCGATCTCCTTGTCGCCGGTCGCGGCGAGCTGCTGGTGATTCAGAAATGCGATCGTGTCGAGCAGACGTCGGTTGCGCTTGGGGTCCGTGAACGCCGGATCGCGCAAGTAAAGCACCGGATCCTTCGCCGCGCGAAACTGCACGCCTTGATGCGCTGTCGGCAGGAAGCCGCTACCCCACAATCGTGAATAGATCGGTTGCGCCTCATTGTATCCGCCATTGGAAATCAAGACGGTGAACGCGGGCAGGTCCTTGTTCAACGAACCCAGACCGTAATGCACCCACGCACCCATGCTCGGCCGCCCGGGAAACTCGTGTCCCGTCTGGAAAAACGTGATCCCTGGATCATGATTGATCGCATTCGTGTGCACGCTGCGAATCACGCACAGGTCATCGACCACTTTCGCCGTGTGCGGAAGTTGATCGCTCACCCAGGTGCCCGCCTGCCCGTGTTGGGAAAAGGGATAACTGCTCGGCGCGATATCCAGGCGATCCTGGAAGGAGGTCATGGTGGTGATGCGTTGACCACGACGCACGTTGTCGGGCAATTCCTCACCCGCTCGCTGCTTCATCTCGGGCTTGTGATCCCAGGTCTCGATCTGCGACGGGCCGCCGGATTGAAAGAGAAAGACCACACGCTTGGCCTTGGGCGCAAAGTGCAGACCGCGCGCGCCGGGCACTTCGGCCGCCCCGCCCAATCCCGCCAAAGCGGCGGTTCCCAAGCCAATGCCTCCGCGGCGGAAGAACTGCCGCCGGGTGAGCTGCAGATTTTGTTGCTCAATGGGGTTCATGGTTTCGAAATCGTTTCGCTGAGATTCAGGATCGCGCGGGCCACCATCGTGTAGGCCGCCAGTTCTTTTTCCGGCACAGAATTTGGATTGGACGATTCGCCAACCGCCAGCAATCGCTTCACCTGGTCGTTGGACAAGGAATTGCGCTCATGGTTCAGAAGCTGTCGCAGAGCGTATGCTTCGAGTCGATTCGGCACCCGCGAAGTGGCCAACTCGAACGCGTGAAGAATGCGCTGCTCGTCCGTCCGTCCGAAGCGAAGATCCGTCAACATGCGGCCGGCCAAGGAACGGGCCGTCTCGACGAACAGCGTCTCGTTCAGCAAGGCCAGTGCCTGCAAGGGCGTGTTCGTGGTCGGACGTCGGATGGTGCATACCTCGCGACTCGGCGCATCGAACATCGCCATCACCGGATGATGACTCGCTCGTTTCCAATAGGTGTAAAGACTGCGACGGTAAAGGTCGTCACCCTTGGACGTTGCATACTTCTGCTGGTAATCCTCGCGATTGGTCAGTTGCTCCCAGAGACCGTTCGGTTGGTAAGGATTCACGCTGTCGTAGCCGACCGATTCCACCAGCCGACCGCTCACGGCCAGCGCATTGTCCCGCACCATCTCGGCGCTCAATCGCTGGCGGGGATAACGAGCGAGGAATCGATTGTCCGTGTCCCACTCAAAATCGCGACCGGCAACGACTGACGATTGCCGGTAAGTCGCCGACAGGCAGATCTGTTTGAGCAGGCGTTTGACGTTCCAGCCGTTCTTGGCGAAATCGACGGCGAGCCAATCGAGCAGTTCCGGGTGATCCGGCCGTTCGCCCTGCCCGCCGAAGTCCTCGGACGTCCGCACCAAGCCGTGACCGAAGAGCTGTTGCCAGAAACGATTCACGGCCACGCGCGCGGTCAGGGGATTCCCCGGCATCGTCAGCCATTGCGCGAGGCCAAGTCGATTGGGCGGCGCGTTGGCCGGCATCGGCGGGAGCCGCAACGGAGTGCCCGGCTGCACCTGTTCCTTCGGCTTGTCGTAGGCGCCGCGTTCGAGGACGAAGGTGTCTCGCGGTTTTTCATCGCGCATGACCATCGTCATCGGAACGGCGGCGCGCAGGGAATCAAGTTCACCCTCAAGCTTGATCAGCTGCTCAAAGATCTTCGCGTAGGGAGGCAGTTCGTTTCCGCGGAAGGCGCGGCGCATCTCGGCAGGATTCGATCCGCGCGAAACGAACTCGCCCAACTGTCCCGTGCGATCAAGCTGCAAGGGTTTTGAGGCGGAACTGAGCATGACGCCCAGATCGAGATAAACCTCGGCCGGCGTATCGATTTCCACGTCGACGTAAAACTCACCACCCGGCGGTGCTGCCTGCTTGAACTCCGCGACCACCATCGTGCGCTCGTTGTAGGGAACCAGCCACGGCGTTCCCGGTTGTGCGTCGACCAGGATCGGGCTCAAGTCTTGTCCCAATGCCCGGGCCGATTCCAAGCGCGTGATCTCCACCCGGTTGCTCACGGCTCCGGAACGATGCCAGACCTTGATGTCAATCAATCCGAATCTCCCGTCCTGCGAATCGGGCGCCTTGGGGTTCAATTCCAATCGCAGGCCGGTCGCTGCACCCGACGACGGCCCGACGACGGCCAAGTGTTCTAGCGTGTTCTCTGGCAGATTGAAGCGCGATTGCCGGGCATCGCGCCAGATGGGGCGGTAGGTGCGCGCCCAGGTGGCCTGTTGCTGATCCGCCTGCGGGTCCGGCCGGTTTAGTTCCTGCGTCAGCGCAGCGATCTGCGGCGATATTCGCTGCAATCGTGCGAGTTGCCGGGGAGTCGGGGTTGAGACCGCCGGTGCTGAGAAGTTTGGTTTGCCGGCCACCACGCCCGCTTCGTCGACCTGGTTGAAGAAAGCGAACAGCGAATAGAAATCCTTCTGCGAGATCGGGTCGTACTTGTGATCGTGGCAACGCGCGCACTCCAGCGTGAGTCCCAGAAAAGCCGTGCCCATCGTCGTCACCCGGTCGGTGACATACTGCACGCGATACTCCTCGTCGATCGTGCCGCTCTCGATCGTGAAGCCGTTGTTGCGATTGAAACCGGTTGCGACGATCTGCGCCATGTTCGCGTTGGGAACCAGGTCGCCCGCGATCTGCCACTCGATGAAGAGGTTGTATGGCAGGCCCATGTTGAAGGCATCGATCACCCAGGCGCGCCAACGATGCATCGTGCGGGGCCAGTCGTATTGATAGCCGCTGGTATCTGCGTAACGAGACACGTCCATCCAATCCACCGCCTGGCGTTCACCAAAACGTGGCGACTTCAACAGGCGATCGATCAGGTTCTCATCGGCCTTCGGCGAACCATCATTCACGAAGGCCGTGATCTCCTCCGCAGTCGGCGGCAATCCCGTGAGGTCGAAGGAAAGCCTTCGAATCAAGCTGCGCCGATCCGCCGCAGTTGACGGCTTCTGTTTCAATCCCTCGAGTTTATGCCCGATGAAGTAGTCGATTTCGTTGCGGCACCACGTCGCATCCGTGACCTTCGGAATCGTTGGTGAAGCCGGGGCCACAAACGACCAATGGGCCGTAAACTTGGCGCCTTCAGTGACCCATTGCCCGAGCAGTTTCTTCTCTGCCTCCGACAATTTGAGCCCTGATTTGGGCGGCGGCATGAGTTCATCCGCGTCGGTCGAATGGATGCGATTCAGGAGTTCGCTTTCGCCCGC
>JBMYQZ010000409.1:0-5497 GCA_049601855.1 Limisphaerales bacterium
GGTAAAGCGATCCTCACTAAAGGAGGCCAAGGAGAAGGCCATTGAGATCGACTCCAGCATCAGCCGACAGGAGGCACACGTCCTGGAGCTCAACGGCCGCGAGCGTGACGCCTACAAGGCTGCGAACGCCCTGGTCGAGCCGCATGGCGTCAGCCTCGTCGAGGCCTTGACCCAATGGACCAACGCCCGCAGGGAACTTCCCGGGACCGCGACGATTACCGATGCGGTCGACTACTACAACGCACGCTACGCCCGGATCGCCCACCCGTTGACAGTCAACGAACTGGTCGAGCGCTACGTGCCCGTCCAAGAGAAGCGCGGCCTCGCGAGCGAGACGAGCCGCAAGCGCCGCTACCATTCAACCCGCTTCGCCGAGTCCTTCGGCACCATGCCGGTGCATCGGCTCGACAGCTCGATGATGATCTCCTACTTCGAGGGTCTTGGGGGCGCGGCCCACAGCCAAAAGACCCGCTACAAGGTGCTGAGCAGCCTGTTCCGGTACGCGGTCGACCACAAGCACGCGCCGCCAGAATTGATCGAGGAACTCAAGGTCGCTGGCAACCATCTCCCCAAGACCAGGCGAGGTGCCGTCAAGGGGCTCGTCTACACGCCAGCAGAGATGCGCGAGATCCTTGGGTGTGTTCGCCCCGCCCTGCTCCCAGAAACCGTCCTGATCGCGTTCTGTGGGGTTCGCAGGCAAGAAATCATCTCGCGTGACAAGCCGCCGCTCGACTGGTCACAGGTGAAGCTCGACCGCGGCCACGTCGACCTCGATGACGAGCAAGCCAAGGCCGAGCACCGCCGGCTAGCACCGATCCCGGCCAACGCCTCGGCATGGCTGCGGCAGCACTGGAGACCGGAGGGCCGCATTGCGCACCTGAGCGACCCGAACAAGTTGTCGGTCGCGATCCGCAAGGACGTCAACGATGCACGGAAGGCCGCTGGCAAGCCGCGAGACTTCAAATGGCGCAAGAACGGGCTACGCCACAGCTTCATCAGCTACCGGGTGGCCAGTATCCAGAACGTCCCGCAAGTTGCCATCGAGGCTGGCAACAGCGTCGAGCAGATCCACGGAACCTACCGCGAGGTTCGTACCCAAGAGGAGGCTGAGGAATACTTCTCCATTTTGCCGCCGGGCGGTGAGAGCATCGTCGCCGCAAGTGCCTGAGGCGGCGCTACGCCCTCATCAAGTCATCAATGATTTGGCGCTGCGACACGGGCAAGGCGGTCCTCCACTTGTAGAAGGCCTGCCGCGAGATGCCCATCTGGCTGCACAGCATCTTGACTGAAACGCGACCATTCGCCATCTCGTAGGCGAATCCGTAGCGCTCGAATTGCCGCCGAACCTCGTCGGTGATCCCTCTAGTGTCAGGATCATGCGTAATGCGCAGCCGCCTCCTGCCTTTCCTAGCGACTAATTTCGGGTCGCGATAGGTAACCTTCACGTCCTTGTGCCTGGCCTCCCTGATCGACTGGATCCTGGAGACCGTGGCCCGAAACCTGGCGTTCACATTCTGCCAGGCAAGCGGCTCGTCACGCTTCACGACCAGCGGCCGGTTGATCTTGATGCGGCGATCCCTGACAAACTCCAGTGCCTCAACCGAGTTCGGTGGAATCTGCAGGCGGTAGACTGTCTTCCGGTTCACCTTCGCCAAGTCGGCAATTCCCTGGACAGTCTTCAAGCTGGCAAGAATGTGATCGCGTGACTCGACCCACTTCAGTGAAGGGTCAGCCTCCCTCCCAATCAGGGCATCTATTCTCCGATTGTTGAGGCTCAAGCCCTTTCCTGCTGCTCTTGGCTTCCGACCTATTTGGGACATTTGGTAGACACTTTATCAAGGGGATATGAGCGCATCAAGACCGCAGAAAACGCAGGGCCCAACCGTAAGGCGATGGGCGACAAAGAGTGAGATCGCTGCCGCGAAGGGCATCAGCCTCCGAAAACTCGAATCGCTAATGAAACAGGGGCTACCTCACTACAAGATAGAACGTCGGGTCGCACTATGCCCCGAGGTTGTGGACGAGTGGTTCGACAAGCACTTCCGTGTCAACTGAGGAGGCGGCGATGGACATCATGATCCCCCAACGCGGCCCCTATGCAGCCATCGAGCAAATCCGCATAGGCTTCACCATCATCGGCGTGCGTCGCTTCGTGCCCTCCCCGCTGCGCCGCCCACCCGTTCCCAAGACGCGCAAGACCGCGGCTCGCACCCCGAAGGTCTCCAACAAGTAGCCAATACAGAAATGCCCCCGGCCGCAGCAGCAAGAGCGGACCGAGGGCACGAGTCATAACCATGAATACCCAGAGTCAACTTTCACGCCGCAACAAGCAGAAGAAGCCAAGGGCCATTCCCCTCAAGGTCGGCGGTTGGTTTGCCGTCAATCGCCATCTACTCAACCATCCTCTCTGGCTAGAGGAGAAGTTCACCAAGGGGCAGGCATGGATCGACCTGATCGGACTCGCTGCCCACGAACCTACAAAGGTCGTGAAACAGAATTCCGTCGTCTATTTGGAGCGCGGTCAGGTCGCCATTTCCAAGACCGGACTCGAGGAACGTTGGGGCTGGGGTAAAGGAGGAGCAGAACGTTACTTAAGGAGGCTGCAAAACGAGGAACGAATCCGCGTGCGTTCAAACACCGTTTACACCCTGATTTCTGTGGTCAATTACGACCGCTACCAGTTTGGACGTAGTGCAGAACGAGGAACAAACGAGGAGCAAAACGAGGAACAAATCCGGACATACAATAATAAGAACAAAGAGAATAATAACAACAAGGGTAGAGGGAAGTGCTCACTCTTCGAGCGAGCGTGGTACGAGCTTGGCCACATTCCACATTTCGATGAGGTCTTGTTGTACGGCCAGTCCAAAGGCTACGACGGCAATGCCATTAGCGGCTTCTACGCGGAAATGCAGGAAAACCGTTGGCGCATCGATGACGAGCCCGTGGCCTACTGGCATCTAGTACTCGATGCGCGCATGAAGAAGATGCACGAAGAAGGGCTCACCTACGCGACAGCTCAACCCACGATGGATCAGTGTAAAGAGTTGGCGGAGAGCCACGACTTCGATCCCGCTTGGGGCGAGGAGTGGTTCATGGGACAGGAGCGCGCCGACTGGATCGCGGGAGGCGAACCAGTTCAGTTTTGGGAATTGACTCTCCTCGGGTGGCTGACGAAGCGCGAAGCCGATCGGACTAACCATCCCCGTTGAGCCATGCACACCTCTCCCACATTCCACGACGCTACAGAGAGCACACGCGCGAGTTACGAACATCATCCGATAGAAGACATCGAGCCTGTGGACGCAGACGAACAAGGCACCTTTGCCTCGGCGGCCGACCTTCTGGGCAAGCTTCATCGATGGTTGTCCGAACCAGCTGCAAGCAACGGCTCAAACCTCGAGGAAATCGGCTTGCGAACGATCGTGATGCTCTACCTCACCAACCCCGAGCACGTAGAGGCATGGGGCCGCAATCAAGTCGAGATCTCCAATCGGCTCGGCATGACCAAGCAGGCATTCAATCGCCATCTCCGGAGCTTCCGCAAACGCTTCCCCGAGTTTCACTCGCCGGCACTCCGTCCGGACTCCGAGCGCCTGCGGATGTCAATCGCCATGAAGCAAAGTCACGCGAGACGGAAGGCGTCAGCATGATGGAACTAGACCTCTTCCCTGAGCAATCCATGACGATCGACTTCAATGGTCCCGAGTTCATCGTTCTGCTCGCCGAACGACGCCGGCGAGGCCAGACCGTGACACGGATCGAGGTTGTCGGACCGACTAAGTATCGCGTGCTGTTCGCACACTTGGATGACCTATGGACATTCTGGGAGAAGCGGCACGCAATGCCGCGAGGATTGGCCGTGCCGCGTTTTGATTCGTCAAAGAACCATGGGGACCAGACAAACACCGCGACAAGCCACAGGCGCACCCCCTCCAAGGAATCTATTAGAACCACCTACAGAGCAGGTTACCAGCGCACCCCAACTTTCCTTTATGAGTAATACCAAGAAACCAGTCACACACACGAGACCACGTGATACCCGTGGCCGGGTCTTCCCCAGCATGGCTGCCACCGCAGGCGCGCTCGGGCTCGAGATAGAGCATGTAGCCACAGCAAAACGGGCCGGTTGCAAGGCCTTCCAGTCCAATGGGACAGTGCACGAGAAGGTCTTCCAGCGATGGTGGAAACGGCACGGCAAGGAAGCAATGGCCAGCATCCAGGACAAGTCCGAGCTTGAACGCAGGCGCCTCCGGCTTATCTGCGAGAGGATAGACTTTCGCAATGCGGTGGAGCGCGGGGAGTACATCAGGATGGATGACGTTGCGAGACGGGTGCGAGAGATAGCCTCCGGTCAGTATCGCATCATGAGGATGAGACTGGAGAATGAACTCCCCTATCGGATCGTTGGCCTAGAGAAGCCCGAGATTCGTGAGCTTTGTCGCAATGTGGTCGACCAGATCTGCCGAGACATGCAGGAACTTGCCAAGGAACTCGACGAAAGGAATTGCGAGCTAGTGGAAAAGCAAGCCATAGCGCCAGGCCAGTCAGGCCGTTCATGACACCACCTTAATTTCGCCAGCCTGAAAGAGACCGTGAAGTCGATTCCAGACTAGACAGGAATCCTTCAGTCGACACTCCCAGAACCGGTGAACGCTCCAGCCCATGTCCCGCAACTGGCGGCTTACTCGGCGGTCCCGCCTTTGGTTAGTCTCCACCTTGTTCCGCCAGAACTCCGAGCGGGTCTGGGGTGCTTGGTAGCATCTCGGGCATCCATGCCAAAAGCAGCCATCCACAAACACGGCAACCTTTGATTTCCTGAACACGAAGTCTGGCTTGCCGGGGAGTTTCTGGTGCCTCCGCCAACCGGTGATTCCCAGCTCTCGGAAAATCGCCACCATCCGCATCTCCGTGGTCTTGTTGCCCTTGCCGCGGATGGACTGCATGATCTGGCGGCGAGACTGGGAGAAAGCCATGGGGGGATTCCTAGCCTAGAATCGCTCGCTCAGCCAGTCCTTCAACTTGCTGGGGGTATTGTATCCTGCTCGCGCCAATATGCGGCAGATGTCTGCGCCTGTGATGATCATCACGGGGTGCCCATCTTCCATGATCTCTCGATACGCCTGGTCGCCGATATAGGAAGTGGTAACGAAAATGCCAAACTGGCGATGTCTCAGGCGCGAAATTAGCCGGGAAGTCTCCTTGACCCCTGAACCGAACGACGGCCCCTTGCACTTGGCTTCCAGTGCAAACTCCACATCAACGCGACTATGCTCATCGCCCACCCGGTATCTGCCTGTGGCATCTCGACCGCCATCTACCGAGAAGCGCGTCATTTGCCAGTCGATGATGTGTGCGTCCAGCAGTCTTGCGATCGCCACGGCACAAGCCTCGAATGCATGTTCCCCCTGCTCATGCTCCTTGAAGTAATGCACCAGTGTCCGCAGTAGTTCCTCGTCCGCCCTCGACGTTGGCAATTGCTGGGCCCGGGGCCTCA
>JBMYQZ010000410.1:0-5497 GCA_049601855.1 Limisphaerales bacterium
CAGGTCATCGAGGCGACCAACGGGGCCGAGGCCGTCGCGGTATATGCGCAACATTCGGAGCAGATTGCCCTCGTCGTCACCGATATCATGATGCCGATCATGGACGGGGTGGCCCTGGTGCGCGCGCTTCGCGCCATCAACCCCGAAGTCAAGATGCTCGGCGCCAGCGGTTTCGTGGGCGATCAGAGTGGCAGCAACCGGATGGCCGAACTCCAAGCCGCCGGCGTATCCCTCGTCATTGAAAAACCGTTTGCCGCCGAGACCTTGCTCCGCGCCGTCGCCGACCAGCTGGCCACCTGATCGTCGGGCATGTCTTCGCCCGGTCATCCGCAGGCTTGAGGCGAAACACTCCATCGGCCAGACTGAGACCATCGTCCGATGGAATACGGCACCACCTTTATTCCGAAGAAAAGATCCTCCCGTTTGCTGCTGGTGGATGATGATCTCGCCGCCATCAAGACCGTCGGCACGATACTCAAGAAGGCGGGATACCAGATCAACGTCGCCCGCGATGGAAGGCAGGGGCTCGAGGTCATCGCCAAGACGCCGCCCGATCTGATTCTTTCGGATCTAGAGATGCCGAAGATGAACGGCATCGACTTCTGTCGCGCCGTGCACAGCAATCATGCCATGAAAGATATCCCCTTTCTGTTCTTGAGCGGCAGCCGGGAGATCGAAGACATTGTCGAAGGTCTGAAAGCAGGGGCCGTCGATTACATCTTCAAACCCTTCAACTATCTGGAACTGCTGACCCGCCTGGACACGCATCTGTCCCTGCGCGAAACCCGCCTCCGTTATGACGAAGATGTCCCGCTACGTGTCCCCGAAGATTTACGACGCCATTTTCAGCGGTGAACGAGATGTGTTGCCCGAGACCCAAAGGCGTCCGTTGACCGTGTATTTTTCCGACATCGTCAAGTTTACGGAACGGACTCAGACGATGGGTGACGAGGATCTTACGGACTGGCTGAACAGTTTCTGCGACCGCATGGCCCGGATCTGTCATCATCATGGTGGCACGCTTGACAAGTTCATCGGTGACGCCGTGATGTCGTTCTTTGGTGACCCGCACACCGCGGGCGAACAGGCCGACGCGGTGAATTGTCTGCGCATGGCCATTGAAATGAACCAGGCCACCGAGGAATGGGGCGTCGAGATCCGCACAGGCATCAACAGTGGCACCTGCTCCGTGGGCAATTTCGGATCCGCCACCCATTTGAACTACACCGTCATCGGCCACGTGGTGAACGCCGCGGCCCGCCTGCAGTCCGCCTCCGAACCGGGCCGCATCCTGATTTCTCAGGCCACCTATGACCTGGTGAAGGATGACTTCTGGTGCGAAGAACGCGGCCCCGTGAAGGTCAAAGGCATCGAACACGAGATCATGACCTACTGGGTCAACGGTTGAAATCCGTCGGTACCGACCGCATTCCCATGGGCACCATGAGGAACACCGTCGAAGCCGCAGGGGCTTGCTTCAGATCCCCTCACTACTCCAACGTTCACCACATCGCATCACCTTGAACGGTTGTTCGATTTCCTCACAGGTGCGGACAAACAGGTCAGGAGAAACGGTGTTGAACTCGAACATCTCAAAGTGACAAGGAATCACCATGCGCACTCCGATCTCTTTCGCCAGCCGCGCGGCTTCATCACCATCCAGATTGCCGGCGACGCGACGTTCAGGCACATCACCGTTGATGGGAAGGATGGCAATGTCTGGCCGAAAGAGTCGGACTGCTTCCGCAAGCCCCGGATACCATTTGGTATCACCCGAGTGATAGATCCGCCACCTGCCGATATCGAAGACGTAACCCAGAAAAAGATGATGCCCATGGTCGTCCCGTTCGATCTCGTTGTGCGCGGAAGCGATCCCATGAACGGTGATGCCGCCGGCGCGTTGGGTGCGATTGGCGTCGATCGGAATCAGGCGATCCGTTTCGCTCTCGAATTTCAAACGACTGACGCCGGTGGCGAGGTTGGCAGTCGGGAGAATCACCTTCGCCGAGGGATTCACCTGTAGCAAGGGCCCCA
Organism: Limisphaerales bacterium; assembly: GCA_049601855.1. Lineage (GTDB taxonomy): Bacteria > Verrucomicrobiota > Verrucomicrobiia > Limisphaerales > JAYPXF01. Next base: position 2,035 of record JBMYQZ010000410.1, read on the forward strand.
GAGTCTCCGGGTCGAAATGATCGGTATGATTGTGACTCGAGGTGATCAGCGGGACAAAGTCGAGTTGTTCGGGAGCCACCACCCGCTCGGTCATTCTCACGTGCGGCTTGTCGGTATCCGCATACTTGGCCGTCAGCGAATCCGAGAGATAAGGATCAATCAGCAGATACTTGCCGCCGGATTGAATCAGAAAGCCACTCTGGCCCAGCCACCAAAGCGAGAGTTCCGCCAGCCCGCGCTTCTTGCGAGCGTCCTTCACGAACGCCTCGTCCTTCTGCATTGCCTCGATCACGGGCGACTCTTACTGCATCGAGCGCCTGAATGGCAGCCCCGAAATCGGCCGGAGACCATCAGCGGAGATGGTTCGACTGTGGTTAGAGTTCGTAAAAAGAGGAAGAATGGAGCGGGTGAAGGGAATCGAACCCTCCTAGCCAGCTTGGAAGGCTGGAGCATTACCACTATGCTACACCCGCACCGGGAGAGGACATATACCTTGGCAGCGCTTGCCTTGTCAATTCGGCTGCGTGTATCGTCGCGGACGTGAGTTCGCTTCTCTTAGCCGGCGGCCGTGTGGTCGATCCGGCCAATGACTTCGATCAAATCGCGGACGTCCTGATGGAGGACGGCAAAATCACTTCTGTCGGCCCGGATGCGGGCGCGGGCGTGGGATCGGATATTGAGCGCATTGATTGCGCAGGAAAGGTGGTTTGCCCCGGGTTGATCGACATGCACGTGCATCTGCGCGAGCCGGGTGGATCGGCCAAGGAGACCATTGAAACCGGCACGCAGGCGGCCGCGCGCGGCGGTTTTACGACGGTGGTCTGCATGCCGAACACCTCCCCGGCCATCGACATGCCCGGAAGCGTGGCACTGGTAAAAGAAAAGGCGGAGAAACAAGCGGAGGTCAACGTCCTCATCACCGGTGCGATCACGAAAGGCATTGCCGGGGAACAGATGGCTCCGATCGGTTCCCTTAAACAAGCGGGAATCGTCGCCATCACCGACGGACAAAATTGCGTCCAGAGCAACGAACTCATGCGGCGGGCGATGGAATATGCCGCGATGTTTGATCTGCCCGTGCTTGACCACTGCCAGGATCATTCGCTGGTGACCGACGGGGTGATTCACGAAGGTTACTGGAGCGCGGTATTGGGACTTAGCGCCTGGCCGGCGGAAGGCGAGGAAGTCATCGTCTCGCGCAACATCCTGTTGGCTGAACGCACTGGTTGCCATGTGCATTGTCAGCACATCAGTGCGGCCGGAAGCGTCCAGAGATTGCGGGAAGCCAAACAACGCGGGGTGCCAATTTCAGCGGAAACCTGCCCTCATTACTTCACTCTCACGGATACCGCCATCGCGGGAAGCAATCGTTTCTGGGAAGAGGACGGCAAGGGCATTCATGGCTACGCTGAACTCCCTGATCCTCCGACCTGGCCGAAGTACGACACGATGTTCAAGACCAACCCACCGGTTCGCGCGGCGGAAGATCGGGAGGCGATTTTGGAAGGACTCGTGGACGGCACGATTGACGCCATCGCCAGCGATCATTCGCCGCATTGTGACTACGAGAAAGAGGTGGAGTTTGACTATGCGCCCTTCGGCATGGTCGGACTGGAAACAGAATTGGCACTGTCACTCATGCAGTTGGTGCACAGCGGCCGCTTGCCGCTCTTGAAGTTGGTGGAGAAGTTCACCATCAATCCCGCCCGGATACTACGCCAGGATCGCGGCAGCCTTTCCATTGGCGCGTCGGCAGACATCACCGTGATTGATCCGGAAGCCGAGTGGCAACTCACCGCCAAGAACACGCGGAGCAAAGCCGACAACACACCGTTCCTCGCTTGGCCCCTCAAAGGCAAAGCCGTGCGGACAATTGTGGGTGGTGAGACCGTTTGGTCGGAGGAATAAGCAGTCCTTACTCCCTGGCGACCTTGTCCATCGAGATCTGCTCGAAAAGACGCACGGTCGGTCAGTTCAGATTGACCAGCCGTCTCGGTACTCGCGATTCACGAGGTGTGAGACATCCATGTTGTTGGCGTTCAAAGTCTCCGGATTCCATTCGACCTTGCGTTGCGTGCGGATCGCGAGGTTTCCAAGGAGAACCATTTCTGTAAACGGACCGGAGTAATCGAAATTGGCTGAATGCGGATGCGGGTTGCCTTCAATGGCCTGGATGAACTCGTGGTAGTGACCAGGGGATCGTTCCAACGTTTCCTTCGGCTTGGGGAAATGTTGCACCTGGGAATCGGGCGTGAACTTGAAGTCATGCCCGTAATAGCTGCAGGTCATCTTGCCCACGTCACCAACGAAGAGTGTCCCGTTTCCTGGCGCCTTCTCTCCCGGCTTGAGACCGAGGAGTTCGTTCGACGGCCGCTGTCCACCGTCATACCAGGCCAGGTTGACCGCCGGCCTGCCTTCCCGCGCCGGGAATTCATACGCGATTCGCGACCAGTTTGGAGCGCTCTCGTCAGTTTCACCTTCCGAACGGGCTTCCACGCTGATGGGATCGCCCAGGTTCAGGGCCCAACGAGCGGGATCCATGGAATGGCAGGCCATGTCGCCCAAGGCACCCGTTCCGAAGTCCCACCAACCGCGCCAATTCCAGGGATGATAGGCGCCGCGATTGCGATGATTGGCACCACGCGGGCCGATGTAGGGACGAAACCATGCCGGCCCCAGAAACTTGTCCCATTCCAACCACTCCGGAACGGGGTCCTGCCCGGTCGGGCGCGTCAGCCCCTGCGGCCAGACCGGGCGATCGGTCCAAACGTGCACCTCGCGGATCGGCCCGATCGCCCCGGCCCAAATCAACTCACAAAGATCGCGGACGGCGTTGCCGGAGTGACCTTGATTGCCCATCAAAGTCGGCACCCGGGCTTTGCGCGCCGCCAAAGTTAGTGCGCGGGCCTCGGCCACCGAATGGGTCAGTGGCTTTTGCACGAAAGTCGCCATCCCTTTCTCAATCGCCCGCAAGGCAGCCGGAGCGTGATGGCGATCGGGCGTGCTGACGGTGACACCTTCGACCTTACCCGCCATATCGTCGATCATCTCGCGATAATCGGTAAACGTCTTGGCTTGTGGGTAGAGTTTGGAAGCCGCGGCCAGGCGACGCTTGTCGATATCAACCAAGGCCACAATCTCAGCTCCTGCCTTGGCGCAACCGGCGAGATCAACCGCCCCTTTGCCGCCGGCGCCAATGCCGGCAATGCGAACCTTCGTCTTGGACTTCAGCTTGGCCCCGAGGGCCAAACCGGCAGTCGTGCTACCGGCGAGCGCGAGAAACTTGCGGCGATCAATTGCCGAGGTGTTCCGAAGCGGAAGGAAATAGGTTTTGGGCATACGGATTGGCTACCGATGCCGACCACGGATAACAAGGAGTTTTTCGGAATGATCCACGTACGGACTCGCAAGCTCGTCCCTCCACGAGCTCAAGGAAGCGTTCGGGTTCGAATGGAGGGACGAG
>JBMYQZ010000411.1:0-5485 GCA_049601855.1 Limisphaerales bacterium
CTTCCCTTGAGCGGACCGTCGACAGCGACGCCCTTGGCGCGGTTCCAGAGGGAGCTGGTCTCGCGATCCCGCAGCCGGCCTTCCGTGTCTTCAAAGGTCAAGATCCGCTCACCCAAGCGCCGGGAGAACAGGTGCGCTGCCGTGCTGTCAGGATCATAGACCAGGAGCAAGGCTTCCTGCTCCAAGCTCAGATTTTGCACGGGCACCTGACGCAAGCTCACAAAGGTCGCGTGGAACTGCTTTCCGCCCGCGCTGAAGCCATACGCAAAGCGTTCCGGTCGTTGGTAGAACTCCGCTGAATAATTCTTTGACGTGCGCCGCAAGTTAAGGACTTCCGTTTTGGGATACTCGCTCAGCCACGCCTTCCAGGTGGTCACGTCGGAATCCAACACCGGCAATTCCTCGCCTTTCAATTCGCCTTCGACGCACTTGCCGAGAATGTGACTCCAGAGTGACCTGGTCTCGCGATCCATCATCACGAGGCTGCCGTTCCAGAGTTGTCCGGAGACAACGAAGGTCAGTCTGCGGCCGGCGATCTTGCTGCCATACACGATGGCATTGTGGCAGAGGTGTCACCAGGTGGCGGCATAGGGAGTGCCGTCCATGACCTCGTTGATGATCTCGCGACTCGGTCCGGTCAGCATGTTGATCGGATACGCTCGCGCCTTCCCCTTGATCTCCATACCGAGGACCAGTTCGTTGTCCGTCACCTGATCGGTGACTTCACCGGCCTTGAGGTAGTTCGCATCCACGATGGCCCGGCGCGGTTTCATCAGGACGCGCGGTTTAAACTCCCCGGGGCCGCGTGGTTTGCCTTTGGCTGACCGGGCCTTCGAATTGCCGGCCGCTGGACCAACTACCCGCGCGAGCAAGTTCCTCACCACCGGGAGTTCACCCCCGGACGATTCATAATTCACCCGGACCTTGTGACCCTTGGCGAGTGTATCCAGCTTGTTGGGCCGACCATCCAGTCTTCGAAATTGGATGTCCTTCGCGAGGCGAACCTTCATTTCCTTTCCCGCCTCGGTTCGAAAAGTGAGAACGCGTTTCTTCAGATCCTTGCTGATCACGTAGCCGAAGACGGACCCACCTTTCTCCGCGGCGCTCAACGGATCAGCCGTCCACAAAGTCAATACGATCAGTGCTGCAACAACTTTGACCATGTCACCGCAGGCTAACAGACTTGAGCTCAGGCGCGCGCAAAAACTGTGTTCCGATATTCCGGGCTTCCCGCCCCAATTTGTAGCGGTGAGACGCGGCGACGAAATATTGGCCACAGAAAAAGGCGGACCGTTTCTGGTCCGCCTTCGCAATTCGCTTTGAATCTTCTCGATCAGCCCTTAGCCTTTTCAGCTTTCCCGTCGGCCTTCTTCTCCGGAAGCTTGGCGTTAGGGTTGGTGCTCTTGATGATGACGTGGAGCTTGGTGTGGACCTCGGCATGGAGGTTCATCTCGACGTAGTAGTCGCCCATGAGTTTGATCGGGGCGTCGAGGTGGATCTTGCGCCGGTCGATGTCGATGTCGAAGTGGCTCTTGAGTTCGTCCGCAATGTTGGTGGCAGTGACGGCGCCGAAGAGCTTGCCGTCGTCGCCGGTGCGGACGCTGAGATACACCTTGAGGGTCTTGAAGCTGGCTTCGAGATCCTTGGCGTGCTGGAGTTCCTCCGCTTCGCGCTGATCGCGGCGTTTGGCGAGGGCATCGAGGCGACGCTTGTTGGCTGCGGTCACAGGGATCGCGAGGCCTTCGGGGATCAGGTAGTTGCGGGCGTAACCGGCGGCCACGGCCACTTGGTCGGATTCAGCGCCGAGGTGTTCGACGGGTTTGAGGAGAATGACTTCTTGCTTTGCCATGTTGCTGCTTTCTTTGGTGTAAAAATTGGATCAGAACGGAACGTCGTCATCGGGCGGCGGACCGTCATCGTAAGGAGCGGGTGCGGGACGCGGGGAGCTGGGGGGCTGATTGGAGGGGGGCTCGTTGTAGCCTCCGCCACCACCGCCTCCGCCGTAGTTGCCACCATCTTGGTAGCCGCCTCCGCCGCCACCTCCACCACCGCCGCGATTGTCATCACGGCCGCCGAGGAACTGAACGGTTTCGGCAACGACGCCCATTTTGCTGCGCTTTTGACCGGTGTTGCGGTCTTCCCACTGGTCGAGCTTCAGCCGGCCTTCGATCAGGATCGGGCGGCCTTTGCGCATGTACTGACCAACGTTTTCCGCCGTGCGTCCGAAGACATCGACATCGACAAAAGTCACCTCTTCGCGCTGGTCACCCTGCTCGGTGCGCCAGGTGCGATTGACGGCGAGGCCGAGCTTGGCGATCGGCTTGCCATTGGGCGTGTAGCGCAACTCAGGGTCGCGGGTCAGATTGCCCATCAGGATGACTTTGTTGAAACTGGCCATTTAAATTCTCTTTCGTTGAAGGTTGAGCGTGCGGCGGAACCGGCGGGTTAAGTGCCGATTCAAGGGGCCGTTCGCGCCACCGTCAAGCTGCCGCTGCGGCGGGAATCTCGGTGACCAACAGGCGGAACACCGTGTCGTCCAGCCGATACTTGAGCTGGAGCCCGTCGTTGAGTCCGGTCTCGGCCTCGAAGATCACGTTCACATAGAAGCCTTCCTGGTGCTTCTTGCTGGCGACCCGCGCGAAACCGCGCTTGTCCATCTTCTGGATGGATTCGACCTTGCCACCAAGTTCGGCGATGTCCTTGCCGATCTTGTCGATGATTTCCTGAATGCTGTCTTCGTGACCAGCGGTGTTCAGGATGAACAAACATTCGTAACGCTTCATTACTTGTCTTTCTGTTGGCCCGCTATTGGGCCGTTAAATCTGTTCATGGCCTCGAGGGCCCCGTCTTGCAACCAACACTCGGCCGCCTGGGCCGCGTGCTTGAGCACCTGCTCAAAATCTGTCCATTCGTCCGCACCGAACTTCCCAAGCACGTGACCCGAGATCTCGCGCTGGCTGGCGTCCCGCCGGCCGATGCCCAACCGCAATCGCGGCCAAGCTCTGGTGCCGAGATGTTTCTCGACCGATTCCAAGCCGTGATGGCCGCCGGGGCTGCCATCGGGCCGGAGGCGAATCTTGCCCAAGGGCAGATCCGCATCGTCCACCACCACCAGCACGTTGACCGGTGGTACCCGGTAAAACTTCTGCAAGGCGCCAACCGCCTCGCCGCTCAGGTTCATGAACGTCTGTGGCTTGGCCAGCAGCGTCCGCCGATCATTCGCTTTCGCGACCTCGGCCTTGAACTTCTTCTCGGCGTTCCAGTTGGCGGACCAACTTTCGGCCAAACGTTCGACCAGCAAAAATCCTGCATTGTGCCGGGTGCGTTCGTATTCGCGACCCGGGTTGCCCAAACCGGCGATCAAATGGAGGTTCGCGGGATCGGGCATGGCAACAATCGGACGTGGTCAGGCATCCGATGCAGCGAAGGAGATTACTTCTTCTCCTCTTCCTTTTTCTCTTCGGCGGGTGCGGCGGCGTCGCCTTGACCCGGCGTCTCGTCTTCCTGAGTCCCGCGCTTGCCGCTACAGGTGAACACGGGATTGGACTTGTTGCCCAGGATCTCGCAGTTCGCCGGCGCTACCAGCTCACCAATGTGAAGCGTCTCGTCGGCGTTCATCTCGGAGACATCCACCACGATGATCTCGGGAATGTCCTTCACCAAGCCACGCACCTTGACGTGATACAAAATGTGTTCCAGCAGACCGCCACCGAGCTTCACGCCGACCGGTTCACCGGTGCTTTCGACCGGGATGGAAACGGTAACTGCGTCGCTGTCAGAAATCTCATGAAAATCGGCATGCAACACATTGCGATTGAGCGGGTGGTGCTGGATTTCCTGAAGCATGGCCAAGCGCTTGGGGCGATCGTCGCCTTCAACATTAAGATCCACCAGGATGTGCTCCGAAGCGTGGTGGCCCAACATGTCGTTGAAGGCCTTGCGGTCGATGGTGAGGGCTTGGGGATCAGCGACCTTGCCGTAGATCACTGCCGGGATCTTCCCGGTTTCACGAAGTTTTTTGACTGCAGCCCGCCGCTTGGCGGACCGAGGTTCGGCCGATAATGCTACTGATTGCATGATTTAAATTCTACTTCGGGCAGCCGCCAAGTCACCGTGACCTAGCTGGTCCGCCCGCCCTTAAACTCAAACAGCGAATTAACTGATGAATTATTATGTATCCGCTTGATGGCTTCACCAAGCAGACCCGCGACCGATAGCGTGGTTATTTCCACTCCATCAATGACAGGGCGCGGGACCGTATCAGTCGTTATCAGTTCGTCAAGAGAACATTTTCTCAATCTCTCGATGCCCTTGTCGTTCAACAGGGCGTGCGAGATGCAGGCGTAAATCTTTTTGGCACCGCGTTCTTTCAGGATATTGACCGCTTGCTCCACGGTGCCGGCGGTTTCAGTGAGATCGTCGACAATGAGGGCGTTTTGGCCGTCAATATCACCGATAACTGCGTCCGCCTCGACGTCCATGGCGCTGGTTCTGCGTTTGGCCACGATGGCGAGTCCCGCCCCTAGCATGTTGGCGTAGGCATTGGCCATCTTGAGCCCGCCGACATCGGGGCTGACTACGACGAGGTCCGGGATGTTCTTCTTCTTCAGATACTCGAAAGTGACCGGCGAGGCGTAGAGATGATCCACCGGGATGTCGAAGAATCCCTGAATCTGCTGGGCGTGTAGATCCAGCGTCAATACCCGGGAGGCCCCGGAAGCCACGAGGAGATTGGCGACCAATTTGGCCGTGATCGGCACGCGAGGCTGATCCTTGCGATCTTGGCGCGCATATCCGTAGAACGGCAGCACCGTCGTGATCCGACTGGCGCTCGCCCGCCGAAAGGCATCCATCATGATGAACAACTCCATCAGGTGATGATTCGTCGGCGGACAGGTGGATTGGACGATGAAGATGTCCTCGCCGCGCACGTTCTCATTGATCTTCACGAAGGTCTCGCCGTCGGGAAATGCCTCTACCGTGCAATTGCCGAGCGGGATGCCGATGTAGTCGCAGATCTTTTGCGCGAGGGGTACGTTGGAGGTGCCGGCGAAGATTTTCACGAAGCGCTGATTCTAGTTTCCAATAACGACCGCAGACGGAGTGGCAAAACTGTAACGTTGAGGCGGGGGCGTTCAAGGAAGAACGGGGTCATGTTACTCCTGATGGCAATCCTCCCGGATCGGGATCAGGGGATCAGGAACTGAGATTGACACCTCACCGATTCCTGAGATGGTGCCCACCAGTGCAACGGATGCCGCAAAACGTCAAGCCGATGACCCACTACGTGGGTGCGTGGCTGCGTGGTGATTGCGGTATCTTCAATCTCAATCCCATTACCCACGGCGACCAGGGACTCTAAATTTTCAAACACCCGATTTTAGAAACCCTGTTCGCCCCCAGCGGACAGGGTTTTTGTTTTCACCATGGAGACAAAAGACACACAACCCGGATTGATGACCAGCCTGCGCGCGATGCCGCGGGC
>JBMYQZ010000412.1:0-5478 GCA_049601855.1 Limisphaerales bacterium
GTGAACGAAGCACTTTCGAAGAAGTTCCAGGACGAACTCAATCGCCGCAAGATCACCTGGCCCTTGGGGATGGAGGTCAACTCCCTCGAGCTCGTGGATATCTACTCAGCCAACGGATTTGGCATCGGCCTCTCGCTCCAGATCCCCGGTCGCAAACCGCCTGCCAAGGTCCGCGCCCTGCCGCTGAAGGACTTCCCGACGGTCTCCGTCTGCGCGCTCTGGCAATCCAAGCTCAGCGCGATCGGAACCTCCTTGGTCAGCATCTTCGAAGAACGGGCCAAAAAAGTCAGCGAGGGTTGATACGTCTTCCGAGTCCGAACTGATCCCCGGTCCTCACCGGCTCGCCGTCGCGCCAGTGGATCTCGACCATCTTTTCACTGCCGACTTCCCGTCCTGTTTCATCGGTGAGCTTGTGCATGATCGCCCTGGTCTTCACGTCGATCACATCCCCGGTTGATGGGTAGGCCCACTTGCCGTCGAGTGAAAACGTCACCCATCCCGGCTGATCACGGACCTTGATGGAAGCGATCTGTTTCGGCGGCATGACGGTTGCGTCGAAGACATGCATGCGTTCATTCGCTCCATCCGTGACCCAGATCTCGGTTTCATCGGGCGTCATGCCAATGCCATGACTCGGGCAGCCATGACGCTTCACAGGTCCCAACGAAAAATCCTTCACCACAACGCGATGAAGCTTCCTGCCAGTCCGCAAATCACCAATCTCGAAGCCCAGCAGTTGGTTGATGTTCACGAACACCAGCGTCTGGTCGCCATTCACGGTGAACGGGCGAATCGATTGCGAGAACGGACCAACCTTGCGAGCCACGGCATGGGTGGAAGTGTCAGCGATGGTCAGCCATGGCGAGCCCAATCCGGCCAGATACACCTCCTTCCCGTCCAAGCCGAAGATCGTGTTGTGCGATCGGGATTGGGGAACGATCTTCGCGATGACGTCTCCGCTGAGCGCATCGACGACGTGCCAGTGTTCCTTCTCCAGCGACGGCACATAGATCGTCTTGCCATCCGGTGAAATCGCCATGCGATCGCAGCCTCCTCCATACTTACGTTCCCACAGCAGTTTTTCGGTCACCAGATCGAGACACATCATCGTGCCCAAGGTGGTGCAATAGATGCGTCCGGTTTCGGCGCTGGCGCAAACTCCCTTGATGTTGATCGGCCTCCCCTTTTCATCGAGGCCGCCCATCGGGATGCGTTTCACGAAGCGATGTTCGTAGTCGATATCGAAGACCAGCAGACCGTGTCCACCGTACTCGAGATAGCTGCGGATACCGGGAACGGCGACGTAGAGCAGGCGTTGGGTTTCAGCTGCCCTGGACGAGAGCATTGCGGAGAGCAATATCAGACTGATCAAGAAAGACGCTCTCAACTCAAGTCCTCTCAAGTTTGCGGCAACTTCAGTTGCGCCAGACGCCTGAAAGCCTGATCGACATTTTCGTCAGCCTTCGCGCTGGTGTTCAACCAAGGGATGTTACGTTTGTCGAGCTCCTCCGTGTCGCCCTCATTGATCACCCAGTCATCGACAAGATCGTGCTTGTTGAGCAGGGAAATGCAGGGCACGGGACCGTTCTGATCAAGCACACGCTGGTGGATGCTGAGCAGCGTGTCGATGGTGTGATTGCGTGTTCCGTCAGCGACCAGCAGGCAGCCATCGGCGCTACGCGTGTATTTCATGCTGATGTCCACCGTTTCATCCCCACCTTCGAGATCCCAGATCATCAGGCGGATGCCTTCGCCATCCAGCTCGATCTCCTTCTTGTCCACCTTCACGCCGATGGTGGTCTGGTATTTCTCCGAAAACATGCTGCGGACAAAACGAGCGACCAGACTCGTCTTACCGACGCCGGTGGCGCCCAACAGGCATATCTTCTTGGTCATCATTATCGTCCGGTCGAATCGTCGACGCGAAAGGTGACACGAGAATTGCGCAGCGTAAACTCCGCCTGCGCCCGCTTGGCGTCGACCTTCATCCGCACCTCGGGAATCCCATTCTGAGCGAGGTTGCGCTTCACCAGTTCCGCCACAACATCAGCCTCGGTGTCCGACTGCCCCCCGAAGTCCAGAAACGACGATTCTCCAATGATCCAGATCAGGTCGTCGGAGTTGGACACGTGTTCGCGCACGGAGCGCAGGAGAATCGCCCAGCCCTCCTCCTGCCCAGGAATCAATTCACGCCCGCGATCAAACAGGAGCGTGGTCGTCCGAATGCGTTCGGCCGGCGTGGAATTCTCCGCCCGCACCACCCGCAAACCCTTGCTGTTCACCTCGCGCACGCCGGGAATCACGGATGCCAACGGAAGTTGCTCGCTCACCCACGTCTCAGCCGCCTCGCCGGTCACGGTCAACTCTCCGGAAATCAGCTTGAACTGCACGGACGGCGGAGCCTTCAACCCGTTCGCAGCTCGACGCTCCACCATCATCGGGGTCAACGCCACATAAGGCTCCCATTTGTCCTTGAACTTCTCTTCGTCCAAATCCCGCGCCCGCAACAGCGCCAGTGGGTGATCGGCCAAGGGATCCCGCAATCCCTGCACGTGGTAGACACCCCAACGTTTATCCACCTCGGTCAGCGTAATCCCTTCCGTCGCCCGCAAGGCGTCGAAGTAAGCTTCCCAGCGACTGTTGTGATACCAGCGCCACGCGAAAAATCCGACGAGCAACAAGATGATCACCGCGAGCATCACGTAGGCGCTCTTGGGCGGTCCGATTGGTCCGGACTCCCCTTCACTGAACTTCGATTGCAGACAGGCCTCCAAACGCGGACGTGCGGGATCGAAATACACCGTCTCGCCCTTGAAATCATAAAGCTGCTTCTCGAACTCCCGATGAATCGCCTCGATCTGCTCCTGCATCGTCTTGCGCAGTCCAAACGGCGCATTGCCGCGCACGACCACCGCGAGCGAAGCCTTCGGACCGGATTCAATCCACACCGTCAGGTCGCCGAGGTTGAGAGAATTCAGCTCGTCGCCTTCCTTCGAATCGAACGAGTCCTTCACGAAATCCGTAATGGCGGTGAGCATGCCCGAGATCATGTCACCGTCACGCACCTCGACACTCGGCGCGGACAAGTGTTGCAGGAGGAGCCCCTTTTCCTTTTGGATCAGAAAGACCTGTTCCACGCGGTAGACCAAGGTGTGATAAAGGACAACCTCGGCAAACGACCGCCCGGTCCGCATCGCTTCCAAGCGCCACTTCCAACCCTTGGCCGTGGTCGCATAGTCGAGCGTCATCTGGAGGCGTTGCACCATCAACTGGAAGGAATCCTGGATCGACTTGCGGATCGCCGGACCGAGCACGGGAAAGATCGCATCAGCCAATACCTGCGGATTCTCACGAGCGGATTCCTCGATCGATTTGGCCAAGGTCGGCTTGAGGGCGCGAGCCAGTTGGTTGTCCTCGTTCGTGCCGCTCAAGGTAAGCGCTTGGGGAATGACATCACTGATCTCCTTCGCCCGCACATCCGGATCATCCAGACGCGAACGCAATCGCTTCACCTCGGGCACACTGAGGATGTCCTGCAAACGTCCGAGTTCGCCCGTGGCATCGAGTTCGAACTCGATCTCCTTCGGCTCCGGCAGCTCCGCTTCCTTGTCCTCCTCAGCTGCCACGGCGTTTCTGTAATTCGTTCAAACTCTGCCGAACCACGGAGGCCTGTTCCTCTCCGCGCCTCTCCAGTTGTTTCTCCAATCGCTTGCCTTCATCGGAAATCAGCTTGCGAATCTCAAAAGCATTGCGGTCAACGCGTTCCTTCAACTGGTCGATGCGCCCCTGCATGACGTTGAGTTTCTCCTCACTGTCCTCTTCCTGTTGCGTGTCCGCGGATACCCGTGACGCCTTTTCGGCCCGCAACTGTTCCCGTAGATCCGCCATCTCCCGGTGAAACGAGGCCTCCAACTCATCAATGCGACGAATGATCCCGGCCGCGCCGGTAAGCGCCCCTGCGGATTCCAGCTTCTTCACGCGTTCAACGAGATCGCCGAAAAGGATTTCGCGCACCTCGTCGAGGCGGGGGTTTGGTTGTTCGTCGTTCTCCGGCATGGCGCCGGCACAGATTGTGCGGGAGTCCGGTGGGCTTTGAAATCAGAATTTCTCCGACACGAACTGTTTGATGCGTCGCAAGGCCTCGCCAATGTTCTCAATGCTATTGGCGTAGGAAAAGCGCAGGAACCCTCTCCCCTGCACACCAAATCCATCTCCCGCAAGACAGGCAACACCCGCTTGTTCCAACAACTGCGATTCCAACTCCCTCGAAGACAGTGGCAACTCGCTCACGTTGGCGAACGCGTAGAACGCCCCGCGCGGCATTCGACTCGAGATGCCAGGAATGTCGTTCAGACCGTTCACGATGAAGTCGCGGCGCTCGCGAAACGCCTCGCGCATTTCGTCTACCGGATTCTGCGGACCGGTGAGCGCCTCCATACCGGCACGTTGCACGAAGGTCGCCGTGCACGAATTGCTGTTCACCATCAGCCGTTCGATCGAGTCGGCCAGCCATTCCGGGAAGATGCCGTAGCCAAGGCGCCAACCAGTCATGGAGTAGGTCTTGGAAAAGCCATCCAGAATCGCGGCACGTTCGGGAATGCCATCGAACTGCGTGATCGATTCGAAGTCCGCAGCGTAGAGCAGCCGACTGTAGATCTCGTCCGAGAGTATCAATACGTCGTGCTTCACGCAGAGTTCGGCAACTTCCTTGAGGTCCTCACGACTGAGCACGCCTCCGGTCGGGTTTTGCGGGGAGTTCAGGATGAGCAGCTTGGTCCGGTCAGAGACGATCTTGCGAAGTTGGTCGATTTCGAAACTGAAGTCATTGGCTTCAACCAGCGCCATCGGCACGGCCTTGCCACCGACGTAGTCGATCAGCGAACGGTAGATCGGAAAACCGGGATCCGGATAGATCACCTCGTCGCCCGGCTCGATCAGTGAAAGCAGCGTGTAGAACATCACCGGCTTGCCACCGGGAGTGACCACGACCTGCGAAGGCTGCACGTCGATCCCGCGGCTTTCAGCGACATGCTCAGCAATCAGTTCGCGGAATTCAGGCAGGCCGCAGGTGGGACCGTATCCGGTCATTCCGTCGTCGATCGCCCGCTTGCCAGTCTCGCAGATATTCTTGGGGGTCGGAAAATCGGGCTGGCCGATCTCAAGGTGGATGATCGATTTGCCGGCGGCCTCGAGCTGCTTCGCCCGGGCGAGAACCTTGAAGGCGGTTTCCGTCCCCAGCTTCTGGACGGCACTGGATAGGTAGTCGCTCACAGATCCTTCTCCGTCTGCGGAAAGCGCTTACGGCTGTCGCTGGGAACCGGCTTGCCGGTGCGCATGCTCCACCATTCGTGAGCGCGCTTGGGATCGTAATTCGGATTCGGAATCGGCATCCGGGCGATCACGGTTTGACGCCAGGCGGCAAGCTTTTTCTTAAGATCCGCGACTTTACCTTTGCGTTCATCGATCAGATTTTTGGTT
>JBMYQZ010000413.1:0-5452 GCA_049601855.1 Limisphaerales bacterium
GTTTCATGGGATGACGATCCGAATCCATTGCCCGCCGGCCAGCGCCGCCGGGGCTCTTCCGCCTGCCGTTTTCCAAACCGCACCAACTGCCGGCGGTAGCTGCAAAGCCTCACCGGACTTGAGGCCAAGCACCTTCAATTCACGCCACGCCTTGGCCTCGCCGTCGGCAGACTTCGACACGCGTTCCCGCAGTTGCAGCCGACGTTCCCCGCGACGAAGTTCCCAATGTAATTCGAATCGCTCTTCTCCTTGCGTGCAACCCAGGTAGCGAACTTTCAAGCCGATCGTCTTGCCCGCCTTGGCCAGGCTCCAACCCGCATCCGTCTTGTCTTCGAACAAGGCGGTACCAACCGATCGAACGGTGAAACCTCCCGATAGTCCGGCTTTCCCCTGCGGTGCCCGCCACACCTTGCGGAGCGTCGCGCGTTCCAGATCGTAGCCCAACCAGACATCCGCTCCCTGTCGCACGGAAATCGAACGCGGCAAACCGTCGAGGCTGTAGCGATTGATCTGCGCTCGAGCGAACGGCAGTTGGTCTTCTGCCGACAACCCAAGGGTGATCGTCAAACAGCCCACTGCGATCAGTAGAGCGTGGTGCTTGTTGAGGTGTTGCATGTTCACTTGTTGGGGAGCAACGAAACTACGGGACGTCCGTTTCTCCAGTCAATGGGCAGGACGGACAGATACCAGGATCGTCCGTGAGTGTCGTTGCCTTGGTAGAAGAGGTAGTCCTGGCCGTCCTCGTCCTGGAAAAGGAACGGATGGCCAGACTCGCTGGAATTCCAACTGCCGGGTGGGCCGTTGGGCACGAAGGGTTGGTCGGAGAGACGCTTGAAATATACTCCATCGTCGCTGACGGCCACGCCGATCTGTTGCGGATCGTTGTTATAACCGCCGGCATAGAACATGTAGAGGCGACCTCCGTGCCGCGCCATGGCAGCGGCTTCGATGCATTTCTTTTCCCAGGCGAGATCTAGTCCTTGGTCATCGAGCTTGGTCGGGACTTGGGGTGCGAGGATCGGGCCGTCGGGGTTCAACTGCTTCCAATGCCGGCGCGAGAAGTCGCTGTCGATCGGTGCGGCCGACACCCCTAGCATCTGGATCTTCATCGTCGGGTCGCGCGTTGCCCAGTAGAGCAACAATTGGTCGCCATGCGGAATGACATCCGCGTCGATGGCGCGACCGCTGTTCCAATCGCCGATGGGTCGGACAATCGGATTGCTGGGATTCCGGGTGAAGTTCATTCCGTCAGTTGACCAGGCGTGGCAGATCGCGTCTTTCTCTTGGTTGCCGTAGGTCTGGTAGAAGAGATGAATCTTCCCCTTCAACACGATCGCGCCGGGAGCAGTGAATCCGTTCTTCTCGGCCTCACCGGTATTGTTCAGTTCGCCGGCCTTGGTCCAATCCAACAGGTTCTCACTTGTCGCCACGCCGATCGTCCATCCCTTGTTCACTTTTCCTCGGTAAGGTGGGACGGAGTAGTAGAGCCAATACCGGTCATTGAACCGAACGACCGCCGGATCCTTGGAGAGTGGTCGACCACTGACGCGATCGGCGTAGTACATGCGTGGCAAATCCTTGAGCGCTTGCTTGGTCGTGATCTGCCGTGGCCCGACCGCGAATCGAAACGCGACGATTCGAAAACCGGAACTTCTGGGGGCGGCATCGTCCCCGGCGAACACCGATACCAATTCGCGCTTTGCGCTCCCACCTCGAACGAACAGGCCCAACGCCGACACATCGATCATCCCGTCGGTATCACCCGTCAATCGCTGGCTCGGATCGTTGCGATTGACGATGACGTAAGACTCGCCGTCTCCGACATAGGCGAATCGAATGCCGGTCAGCTGCCAACCGAACTTCGGATCGAGTTTGCTCGCGTCCAGCCCGACCAGGAATCCTTCGCGTTCGTTGATGCCGTTCGATCCGCCCCGCACGCCCAGCTTGCCGGAATTGTCCCGGTCGATCTTGGCATCGGTGACTTTGGCTCCGGTTTCGTTGTGGGCCACGGAGACCGCGTCAATCGTCAGGCTGAAGCTCGTGCCGCGGATGAACGGTTCTGTCGTCGAGGCCGAAGCAGTGAAGTCTTCCTTGATCGAGACGCTTCCATCGGCGTCGATCCTGACTTCCGTCGACTTGGAAGAAGGACCCTCAGTCCCGGTCGTTGATTGGAGAACGATCGACGCGGTGGATGGGTGCGCCAGGAACAAGGATGCTACGAACAGGCATCGGATATTTTCGAACGTGGACAAGTTTCGAGTTTCGGTAGTTTCCAATCGGGAATCAACCGCCTATTGACCGTCCTGGATCCTACGTTGGCATTCACATTCAGTTTCGGTCTAATTGCCGCATGAAACATCTCATCCCGATCTTTGTTCTGGCATTGGCCTTTGCCGCGTCGGCGGCGAAGCCGCACGTGGATGGAACGTCACGTTCCCCGAATGTTCTCTTCATCATCTCCGACGATCTTTCGAAAATGGCGCTCGGCTGCTACGGCAACGAGCAATGCCAGACCCCAAACATCGATCGCTTGGCCCGGGAGGGAATGAAGTTCGAGCGGGCGTATTGTCAGTTCCCCGTCTGCGGCCCCTCGCGGGCGGCGATGATGTCGGGAATGTATGCCCAGTCGATCGGGGTGACGAGCAACGGCAAGTCAGAGCTGTTCACGAAGAACCTCGGCCACCGCCCGACGATGTCACAACACTTCATCAATCACGGCTACTACGCCGCCCGCGTGAGCAAGATTTACCACATGCTCATCCCGGGCAACATCACCGAGGGCGTGCATGGCCCCGACCACGCAGCCTCGTGGACCGAGCGGTTCAGCATGCATGCGCCGGAGTGGATGTCGGAGGGCGAACACGAACACATCTCGGGCGAGAAGCTTCGCTTCGACAAAGACAAACACTACCGACTTGGCTTCGGCGGAGCGTTCTACGTCGTGAAGGGATCAACGGACGGATCCGAACAACCCGATGTGATGGCGGCGGACAAGGCGATCGAGCTGATGCGGGCGCACCGGAAAGATCCCTTCTTTCTCGCCGTCGGCTTGGTTCGCCCGCACGTGCCGCTCGTCGCGCCCAAGGCCTACTATGATCCCTATCCGGTTCGGAAAATGAAGTTGGCGGAGAAAGTGCCCAACGATCAGGCGGACATACCGAAAGCGGGACTGACTGGAACGTCGAAACAACGGAAGATCACCGAACCGTTGAAGCAGCGAAAGTGCCTCAGCGCCTACTACGCCTCCGTCACGTTCATGGACGCCCAAGTCGGTCGCCTATTGGATGAACTGCTGGAACTGGGCCTGCGTAAGAACACCATCGTTGTCTTCAAGAGTGACCACGGCTGGCACCTCGGCGAGCACGACCTTTGGCAGAAGATGAGCCTGCATGAGGAATCCGCGAGCATCCCCCTCATCATTGCCGCTCCCGGGAAGAAACCGGGCGTAAGCCATTCGCTCGTCGAACAGATCGACCTCTACCCGACCCTCTCGGAACTGGCCGGCTTCGAGGTCCCCAAGCACGTTCAAGGTCGAAGCTTGGTGAAGATCCTCGACGATCCCACCGCGAAGGTGCGCGATGCCGCGTACACCCTGCGCAGCACCTCCCACCTTTTGCGGACGGACAGGTGGGCCTACCTGCAATACCCGAAGAAGGGCGGTGAAGAACTCTACGACATGGTGAACGATCCGAAGCAGTTCACAAACCTGGCAAGCGATCCCAAATATGCAGACACCAAGGCACGTTTGAAGAAACACTTGGCCAGCAAACTTGCGGAAATTACACCGTAGCTTCGACGACCCTATCAGGCGTTTATTTCGACGTCGCCGAAAACGACTGGCGCGAGTGTCATCTGAATGCGTGAGAGCAAAAGACCCTACATCGTCTGTCTCTGGCGGGGGCTGAGGGACCGCGATCGGCCCCCCACCCTCAAGCCACTACAGAAAGCGAAAAAGCCATCGGCGGCGACTAGCGGGTATTTGAATTGCATTGGAAGCGCGGATCAAAAGCACTCCAGTGATCGGCCCTTTCCCGGACCGACTCTCTCGGGAATAAGTGCGTCTCGCTCTTCCAAACAGGGGGACCCGCTGTAATAGGACAGACCGCGTGGCTGTGAGAGGTTGTCGGGCATGAGAAAATCAATTGTTATGACGGTTGCGGCCGCATTCGCCGCCGGGGCAGTTTTGCCGTTCCCAGGAGCCTTTATGGAACGCGCCATCTTCGAAGGTACCGTTAAGGTGGCCGCGGAATCGAAGAGAAAAGTGAAGATCAAGAAGACTTTCGTTTGCCCGAAGGTAAAGGACACAAGAAAAAGAAAGAAAGGTAGCATGGACCACGGCTAACGGCGCCGACTGCGCTGGCAGCCAGTATTTGTCTCCGATCCGGAGGACGGGTCGACCCGAGGATCGGTGCGATTCGAACTACAATTCCAGAAAAACACCGTTGGCTATTCGACTCTCGTCTTGCGAGCCATCAGGAGGGGATATCCGCATGCTGCTGCTTACTCGCAAGATTCAGCTGGGGCAGCCAAGGGACGCTGTCCGGTGTTCCCCCGGTCGCCCGCAACGAGCGGTGATGGAACATCGGGGTGTGGCCGACGTTCGAACGCCAGGTCCACGACCAACGGCCGGTGATCGGAGATCTGTTCCCGCAGGAACCTGTTAAAATCTACCAGCGTCTCTCCAAACATCGGCGTCAATCGCCCCTCGGCCTCCGGATCGACCGACCGTTTCACGAAGATCCAGTCGAGCCGGAAAGCGCCGAACGGTCCGATAGGCCGACGGACGGTGAAACTTGGGACCTGACCCTTGGCCGCCTTCTCGTTGGAATTGGCCAGCGGGGATGAGGATCCGTTGATGGAGTGCTCCCGTTCGCCGCGAAAGTCGAAGCGTCCGCCGTCCGCAAACTCAAAGTCGCGGATGGTGTTGAACATCGCTTTCGTCTGGTTCGGCAGGATCACGGGAATGTGTGGCGCCAACGGGCTGTGCAAGTTCTTGGACGTATTCACCACCACGCGGCCAGCGGTGAGCAAGTTTCCGACCCCCAGCCCGATGCGCGCCCCGATCGCCACGTAGGTATAGGGATCCTTCAGCTGTTTGACGACCAGATCCCGGGCATACGCGTTGCTCAGATCAACGGAAGCGGAATTGAAGTCGCCCGCCATGATGACCGGATGGCGGATCGTCCGGATCTCTTCCAGAATTTCACGAATCTGTTCATGGCGTCCTTCCGGCGGGCATTTGATTTCCAGGTGGATGTTGATGATGGTCAGGGTGTCCTCCGGCAATCCCGGCACGTGCAGATCCACCCGGAAGTAATTCCGGTTGCCGACCTTCATTTCGCGGCCGATGACGTTCTTGAACACGACCTCGCTACCGACCCGGCGGGCACCCTCCACCGGTCCGTACTGTTCCAATTCGCCCGCGTGCCAATCGTAGGGCTTGCTGCGCAGC
>JBMYQZ010000414.1:0-5442 GCA_049601855.1 Limisphaerales bacterium
CCAATGGCGCAAGTCCCGCCCGGCGGAGCTTGCGGGTCGATCCGAGCTCTTGCTGGGCACCGATGGTGAACCCGATTCCAAGCAATGGGAGCGGTTCCTCAAGCAGCGCGACAACCGCCCGATGGTGCTGGCCGAATAATACCATGCCTGAACTCCCCGAAGTCGAGGTGCTCCGCCGGCACTTGGCCCCCGTGGTGACGGGCAAGACGATCACGGCCGTCCACATCCTTCGCGACCGCGTCATTCGGCCGAATACCAGAACCGTGCTTCAACGCCGTTTGAAGAACGCACGCATCACTGACCTGAAACGCCGCGGCAAGTTTCTCCTCTTTCAACTCCGCAAAGATCGCCGGGACTTCGAACTGCTCGGTCACCTCGGCATGACCGGTCGCATGTTCGTTCAATCCGCCAAGGCCGAACTTCCCAAGCACACGGCTGTCCATCTCGAACTCGGTGCCAAACGTTTCGTCTACGAGGACACGCGCTACTTCGGCCGCTTCACGCTCGACCTTTCATCGATCGACAAGCTCGGTCCGGAACCCTTGGAGACCGAATTTGATCCCGCCACTTTCCACGCTGAACTCAAGCGCTCCCGCCAAGCCATCAAGGTCAAACTCCTTGATCAGTCGCTCGTCACCGGCGTCGGCAACATCTACGCCTCCGAGGCCCTGCACCGCGCCCGCATCGCCCCGCGCAAAGCCGCCCGTCGACTCACCAGCGCCGAGGCCAACCGACTTTACCGCTGCATCCGTGAAGTCCTCATTGAAGCAATCGAATGCGGCAGCACCATCCCGTTGGACTTCGAAGGCACGGGCAAACGCGACGGCCTCTTCTATTACGGACTCCCCGATGGCGCTGATGATTTCTACGAAGAGCGCCTCCTGGTTTACGATCGCGAAGCCGAACCCTGCACGACCTGCCAGACTCCCATTCGGCGCATCATCCAAGCCGCGCGCAGCACCTTCTTTTGTCCCCACTGCCAATAGTGCGCGACATTCCGATGACCTCGATGGAGCCCAAATCTTTATCGATGCGGATACCTTTGCGTGACATTGACATCGCTACCCGCAATCCAAAGAGTTGCTGGCAACGACCGTGAAGACCTGCATCATTTTCAATCCCACCGCGCGGGGTGAAAAAGCCAGCCAGTTTCGGTCGTTCCTCGAGGACATCGCCGGCCAGGCCGACTGCAAACCCACCACCGGTCCCGGCGCCGCCATCCAACTCGCCCGCGACGCCGTCAACGAAGGATTTGAAAACATCATTGCCGCGGGTGGCGACGGCACGGTGAATGAAGTTCTCAACGGGCTGGCCACGGCCGAAGACGGACTCGAGAAATGTCGTCTCGGCATTCTCCCACTCGGTACCATCAACGTCTTCGCCAAGGAACTGAAACTCCCCGAACGCGCCGGCGACGCGTGGCGAACCATCCTCAATGGCAAAGAATGCCGCGTCGATCTGCCCTACGCTGAACAGGATGGCGAACGCCGCTACTTTGCCCAACTCGCCGGCGCTGGCCTCGATGCGGAAGCCATCTCGCTCGTCGATTGGGAATCCAAGAAACGTTTCCGGCAATTCGCCTACATCTACGCCGGCTTAAGCGCCTTCTTTCGACTGCAGCATCAGATCCTGGCCAAGGCCGGCGAGCGTTCCGAGCAAGGCGAGCTCGTTCTCATCGGCAACGGCAAGTTTTACGGCGGCCGCCTCCCGGTCTTCCCGGATGCGAATCTCCGCGACGGCCAACTCGATGTCTGCGTGTTTCCCAAGATCAGTTTCTTCACCGTCTCAAGGTTTGTCTTCTGGCTCTGTCTTGGTCGCCTTTGGTCGCCCAAGTCCCCAATGAAGTATTTTCAGACCGATCAACTCGCGCTCACCTCCACCACCGGAGCGAAGTTCGAACTCGAAGGCGACCTCGCCGGCAAACTGCCCGTGGAAATTGGCATCCGCCCTCAGGCCCTCCGCGTGATCTGTCCGTGATCAGCCCCGCCCGTGGTATTCCGCGACCAGATCGATGAGGATGTGACCGTATGCCGCGTCTCCCTCCATCACGATAATCAAGTGCATGTCCGGTTGCTCGTTCTGAAACGCACGCAGGTGAAAGAACCGCTTCTCACTATGACGGAATACGGCGACCAAATCCTCCCCACTCAATGAGCGGGGCTCGAGACCAACGGACGGCCAGACATCCCCCGCGATCTGGAGAACCTGCTCCACCGCAACGGGCTCGGGAGCTATCTGCTCCGAGTTCGGCCCCATCAATTCAAGGTAGTGCTGTTTGTCCAACAACGGCATCGGCCGAGGCTCGAACAGGGGCCGATTCAGGTCAACGCACATCCGGAATCTGGGCCGGCGCGCTCGCTTCATGAGCAGCCGAATTCAACCGCCGACAGCTGAAAAGCACGATCACGGAGCCCACTGCTGAGAGCCCCGCCGCGAAGAGGAAGACCATGCGCAAATTGTCATCCGTCCGCTGCGCGATCAGGCCCACGCAATAGTTTGCGAACATCGGTCCCAATCCCGATCCGAACAACACGAGCAAAGTCTGCGCGGTCGAACGAACCTCCTTCGGCGCCAGAGCATTCACCAGAATGCTCGCGCCAATGTGGTGGAACACGATCACCATCCCAGTGAACAGGTGACTGAGGATCAACAGCACCATGTTGTCACTGAACGCGAACACCAGGTGTCGGAACAACATGAACACCGCGCCGACCAGAATCGTGTGCGCGTAGGAAAGCCGGTGCAGGAACTTCTTCTGCCATTGAAACAGCCACACCTCGAGCACCACCCCGATGCACTGCGCCGGCCCGATCCACTTGCGTGCGAGCCCTTCCTCTTCCAGCAACATCGGCGAGTAGATCGCCTGGATGGCAAAGGACGACGCCACGAGAAAGTACACCACCAAAAGAATCAGGTAGGCGGGAGTACCCGCCAGCTTGCGAATCGCCTGTGGATAACTCAGCCCTGGTTCATCCGCCTCCAGGGTGTGCGTCACGCCCAGTGGGGTGTGCGGAAGAGAGAACGAAACCAGAAACATCGCCGCGGCTATCCCGAGCGCGAAGTACACGGTGAAGCCGAGGTCGACCCCCGGGTTCATCGCCAGCCAATAGAAGATCGCCCCGGAAGGCAAAATCCACCCGATCGATCCCCATGCCCGCAGCGAGCCGTAGTCCTGCCGCGGATCGGCCAGGTGATGAAAGCTCAACGGATTCAGCAGCACCAGCGACGGGTTAAAGCAGGCATAGAACGCCATGTACGCCACCAGCAAGCCAAGGTAGGTTTCCTGTCGTGCAAAAACGTAGAGCGAAACGATCAGCAGCAGATTCAGGATGGTGAACAAGCGATTCAATGGGATGAACCGATCCGCCATCATGCCCCAGAAGAAGGGGAAGAAGAGGAGCATTGCTGAAGCCCCAAAAAAAATCGAAGCCGTCTGCGGAATATCCAGTCCCTTGTCACGCAGGTAGAGCGTCAGAAACGGCAACAACGCACCGCCGATGGCAAACTGCAAAAGCATCGCCAGCGTCAGGGGTATCCGGATCGCGCGCTCGTTCATGGGAAACGTAAGCGCAGACTTCAACTGCCTGCGCGACCCGAAAGCAAGACCTATCCCCTGAAACTCAATCCAACTTCACGATCCCGCGTTGGATCGCCGCCGTAACGGCCTGCGTGCGGTCGAGCACATTGAGCTTCTTGTAGACATGCCCGGCGTGTTGCTTGATCGTGGGCTCAGTGACACCGAGCTTGGCGGCGGCTTCCTTGTTGCTGTGGCCTTGAACGATGAGTTCGAGAACCTGCATTTCGCGATCGGTCAGCTCCGGACGCTCGGCGTAAGCAGCCAGGCGTTGAGCGATCTGGGCGGGGAAATACGATTCGCCATCGTGAACACAGTGGATAGCCTCCAGCAACTCCTCGCGGTCGATTGATTTCGGGAGATAACCTTTGGCACCGGCTTCCACCGAACGATAAATGTCGTTCTCTGCCTCATCGACGGAAACCATGATCAACTTTGCCTCGGGACTCCTCTCGCGAATGGCGGCGGCGGTCTCGACACCGTCCTTGCCGGGCATCTTCAAATCCATCAGCACGATGTCGGGCCGTTCCCGGTCGTAAGCGGCGAGGGCCTCGTCGTGGTTGCTGGCCTCGGACACCACTTCGAGATCGTCCTCGTCGTTCAGCGAATCGCGCAGGCCCATGCGTACGAAGAAGTGGTCATCGACGATCAGGATTCGAATCTTTTCGCTCATGTTTTTGATGGTTGGTTCAGGGGCACGGAGAGACGGATGGTCGTGCCGGTTTCGCCGTCGCTCTCGATGGTGAGTTGACCGCCGAGTTTGCCGGCGCGTTCACGCATGCCGATCAATCCGAAGTGGCCAGTCTGTGCCGGCGATTCGGAAACGTCAAAGCCCGTGCCATCATCGTGCACCGCAAGATTCACGGCCGCGTCAGACACTTTGAGCTTCAACACGATCACCTTCGCGGCCGCGTGCTTCATGGCATTGGTCACCGACTCCTGGGCAATGCGGAGAATGTGGTTCTTCGCCACACCATCGAGCGACGGATGATGTTTGACGTCGGTTTCCACCTCGATGTGAATGCCGTCGGTTTCATTGAGCGGAAGGATGAGTTCGCGCACGGCCTCGTCGAGTTCGGCATGAGCGAGATTCGCAGCCCGGAGATCCCAAACCGATTGACGGGCCTCGGACTGGCTGCGCCGGATCATTGCCCGGGCCTGGTCCAACGCACGACGCGCGCGTTGGGGAGCAGACTCGATGCGTGAGTCGACCGTATCGAGCGCCATCTTGATGCCGACCAATTCCTGCTCGAGGGTGTCGTGCAGTTCACGGGCGATCCGCGCGCGTTCCTCCGAGATGCGTTCCATCTCAATGCGGTCGGCGATCATGGCAGTTTGCTGGCCGACCTTCCGTCGCAAGACGATCACCCAGAGCGCGACGGCGCCCACCAATAGCGCCATCACGAGCACGACCTGACGGACACCTTCCGGCGTCCACCACGGCGGATTCTGCAACACGCGCACATCGGATAATTCACGCACGATGAGCGTGAACGAGCCGGGGTCGTTCACGGCCGTTCCTTCCAATACACAAATGCCCGTCACCTCCACCCAGCTGTTGGTCTGCAAGGCATCGGTGATGGGTTGCGGATCGAGCAGACGGGCATTGAAAGTAGTGCGCTCGGATTGCAGCAACAAAATGGAATTGCCGGGGCGCTCGAGGAGATTGGCAAGGCGAGCTTCGACCCGCACCAGCTCCCCGTCCAAGGCGCGTTCGAGAACCTGTTCCGGAGAGACTGAGACGGGCATTGGATTCTTGGTCTCGTCCAATTCCTTCACGATGGCATCCAACAACTGGGGCCGAACTTCACCCGCGCGCGGAAAGCCGACGACGCTCACCATCTGACCGGCTGGAAGGATATTTGCGT
>JBMYQZ010000415.1:0-5438 GCA_049601855.1 Limisphaerales bacterium
TTCAGGGTGGTTGCGCACCTCGGCCGGGCCGGCGATTCGGATGCCCAACGCCGTGAGTTCCTTCTTGAGCAATTCGCCAAACCATTTCGCGGGACGATGAACGGTAAGATCAAACGACCGGCCGGGGCTCTTGAGATTCAATTGGCCGAGAAACACGATCTGGTTTTGCTGGAACAAGCGGTGGCGATAGAGGTTGTCCTTGGCCCCGGCGGCAATGGTGGTGGTTCGATTGATGATGTTGAAGGGAGCGGTGTCGGGCCGAAGTGTGACGCGTCCCGGCGTGCCAAGTCTGCGGCCGGGTTGGATCTTGAGGGATGCGACGTTGTCGTTCACCGAGAGGGACGACACTTCAGCACCGTATGTATGCCCGAGATCATCCCAGGTCCAGCCCGAGCCAAACGGAGGGGCATTGAAGTAGCTTTCGTCGGCGATGAGACGGCCGGTGATCTGACGGATGCCCGCGGCTTGGATGGCCTGGGCAAACCGCTTGAGGCGCTGTGTGCCACCTTGAAACCGCCGCGAAAAGGATGGGTCTCCTCGTCCGTAGAGAATGAGATCGCCGCTGACCGTTCCTGCTGCGTCAGGTTTGACGTGCGTGTAACAGGAGGTCTGCAGACGATGACCGGGATCAAAACGATCCAGCACCAGTGCGCCGGTGAACAGTTTGCCGTTCGAAGCCGGACGGAACAGTTTGTCTCCTTGATGGTCGAATACGACCCGCCCGCTCGGCAGGGCGATTACCTTGAGGCCGAGTTGTGCGTGTTTGAAGCGGGAATGCTCGGCCTCCTTCTTGAGTGTCTGGGCGAGGGAGGAATCCTTCGCTGACAGCGTCGTGACGCACAAGAGAGAGAGGAGCAAGAGATGGTAGATTCGTAAAACGGACACCGCCGCAGTACTTACCTTCACATAAATGTGGATAAAAGGTTTTTGCCAAGGATGCCGATAAGAACTATCGAAGGGCATGGCTTCGCTGGAATATCCAGAACTGCATTACTTGAAGGCCGCAATCGGCTGGATTGAGTTCGGGCTGTTCGATGAAGCCGAACAGGAGTTGGCGCAGATTCCGGCCGAGATTCAGAATCATCCCGACGTGCTCGATGCGAGGTGGAAAATTCACGCCGGCCTGAAGCAATGGCAGGAAGCGCTCGATATTTCTGAACGAATCCTGAGCCGGGCACCGGAGTCGGTGGCGGGTTGGGTGCACCGCAGTTACAGCCTGCACGAGTTGGAGCGGACGCAGGATGCAATGGAATGTCTCCTGCCTGCCTATCGCAAATTCCCCAGCGACTTCATCATCCCCTACAACCTCGCGTGCTACGCGTGCCAGATGGGTGACCTGGTGAACGCCAAGACCTGGCTGGAACGCGCAATCAAGCGAGGTGACAAGAAGGTCGTGAAGAAAATGGCCTTGGCCGACAATGACCTCGAACAGTTGTGGTCCGAGATCGATCGAATCTAGCCCAGCGCCTCAAGATTCTTGATGATCGATTCCTTCTTGGCTTCCCAGGCGGCCTGGCGCTCCTTGTGTTCCTCGATGACTTCGGCGGGAGCGCGGCTGACAAAGTTTTCGTTGCCGAGCTTCTTGATGACCTTCTCGATCTCTTTTTCGACCTTTTCCAGTTCCTTCTTCAGTCGATCCTTCTCCGCTTCCACATCCACCAATCCCTCCAGGGGGAGATAGAGTTCGCCGAGTAGCGAGGCAACGCACGGAGTTCCCTTCAGGTCGGAACTGTCCGCAATTTGCTCAACTGATATGGCGTTCAGAAGCAGGCGCAACACGTTCACTTCGTGAGGATCAATGTCGCCGGCCGGCTTGAATTTGAAGTCTGCCTTTCCGTTGATGTTGAATTCGCGAAGAAGATTGCGCCCTTGGCCGATCAGATCGTTGCGGGCATTGACCAACTTGTCGACCGTGTCGTCCAGGGCGTAGTGCTCCTTCATCCGGTCATCAAAGGCCTTGGGCCAATGGGCTGACATGATGGTGTCACCACCTTGGTCGGCGGGGAGGTCGCCGTTGAATGCCATGCCTTTCCAGAGCTCTTCGGTGATGAATGGGAGGAAGGGATGGAACAGTCGCAGCACGTTGCTCAGGACAAAGTCCATCACGGCGAGGGTGTTGGACTTGCGCTTTTCGTCATCTCCAAACATGACCGCCTTGGAGGACTCGGTGTACCAATCGCAGTATTCGGTCCAGAAGAAGCGATAGAGTGTCTTCGTCACCCCGGTAAACTTGTATTCGGCAAAGTCGGCGTCGATCTCGCTGATGGCTTGATCCAAACGAAGGAGAATCCATTTGTCGTCACTGGTGAGAAGCGCGGGATCGATCTCGCCTTCGCTGGATCCACCTTGCATCTGCCGGAAGCGGCAGGCGTTCCATAGCTTGTTGCAGAAATTGCGGCCGAGCTTGACGTCGTCCTCGTCGAATTTGACGTCGAGCCCGAGGGGCGCGCTGCTCATGGTGCCGAAGCGGAGCGCGTCAGCGCCGTATTCGGCAATCAGATCCAGTGGATCGGGAGAGTTGCCGAGGGTCTTTGACATCTTGCGGCCCTTCTTGTCGCGGATGATGCCGGTGTAATAGACGTTCTTGAATGGCAGGTCGTCCATGTACTCGAAGCCGGCCATGATCATCCGTGCGACCCAGAAGAAGATGATGTCCGGGCCGGTCACAAGATCAGAGGTCGGATAAAACTTCTTGAGCGTATCCGTTTCCTCGGGCCAGCCCATGGTGGCGAAGGGCCAAAGCCAGGAGCTGAACCAGGTGTCGAGCACGTCGGGATCGCGGGTCCAATTCTCCGCGTCGGCCGGCGCTTCGAGGTCGCAATGAATCTCGCCGGTTTCGTTGTGATACCAGACCGGGATCTGGTGACCCCACCAAAGCTGGCGGCTGATGCACCAGTCCTGGATGTTGGTCAACCAGTGGTCGTAGGTCTTCGCCCAACGGTCGGGGAAGAATCGCATTTCTCCCTTCGCGACGCACTGCTGGGATTCTTTGACGCTCGGATACTTGAGAAACCACTGTTCGGACAGACGAGGCTCGATGGGAACCTTCGCTCTTTCACTGAAGCCGACGTTGTTCTCGTAGTCTTCCTCCTTGGTCAGGGCGCCGGATTCCTCGAGCAGTTCAGCAGACCTCTTGCGGGCTTCAAAGCGGTCGAGACCGGCAAGATCTTTGCCGGCGAGTTCGTTCATGGTGCCGTCGGGATTGAGCACGTCGATGACTTCGAGATCGTGTCGCACGCCGATGTCAAAGTCGGCCTTGTCGTGCGCCGGCGTGACCTTCAGGACACCCGTGCCGAATTCGATGTCGATGTGTTCGTCGGCCACGATCGGAATCTGCGCTTGATTCTCCGCGGGGAGGGGACGCTTGGCGTGTTTGCCGATGAGATGACCGTAGCGCGGGTCCTTGGGGTTCACGGCGATGCCGGTATCGCCGGGGATGGTTTCCGGCCGGGTGGTCGCGATCTCCAGCTTGGTGCCGGGTTCTTCAACGACTTCGACGGTGAAGTAGTAGAGTTTGCTCTTCTGGGCAGTCGGAATGACTTCCTCGTCAGAAAGCGCGGTGAGGGAAACGGGGCACCAATTCACCATGCGTTTGCCACGATAGATCAGCCCTTTCTGGTGCAGATCCACGAACACCCGCTGCACGCAGCGTGAGTATTCTTCGTCCATCGTGAATCGTTCACGCGACCAATCACAGGAAGCGCCGAGCTTCTTGAGCTGATTGATGATGATGCCGCCGTGCTTCTCCTTCCATTCCCAGACGTGCTCGAGGAACTTCTCGCGCCCGATGTCGTGGCGGGATTTCTTTTCCTCTTTCTTCAGCTTCTTCTCCACCATCACCTGGGTGGCGATGCCGGCGTGGTCCGTGCCGGGAAGCCATAGCACTTCCTTGCCATCCATGCGCGCCTTGCGGGCAAGGATGTCCTGGATGGTGTTGTTGAGGACGTGCCCCATGTGGAGCATTCCCGTGACGTTCGGCGGAGGAATGACGATGGAATAGGCCGGACGCGAATCACTGACCTTATCGGGATCGGCCGTGAAACAGCCGTTGTCCTGCCAATACTGATACCACTTGTCCTCCACGGAGGAGGGTTCGTATGTCTTTGGTACTTCTGCCATTTTCGTAAATCCTAATCGTAATCCTAACTCCTAATCCCCAGATCAATTTCGATCACGAGGCAGGGACGGGGTCAGGAGCAATCACTTCTTCAGCAACGCGTACTCCAGGCTGTCGACCAGCGCCTTGAGGCTGGCCTCGATGATGTTCTCGCTGACACCGACGGTGGTCCATTCGTCCTTCCCGTTGGTGGACTCGAGGAGAACACGGGTCTTTGCGGCCGTGCCGGTGGAGCTTTCGATGATGCGGACCTTGTAGTCAGTGAGCGTCACCTTCTTCAATGCCTTGAAGTGCGGGCGCAATGCCAACCGAAGGGCGCCGTCGAGGGCATTCACCGGGCCGTCGCCTTCGGCGACCGTATGCGAGATCTTGTCGCCGACCTTCACCTTGACGTTCGCTTCGCAAACACCCTTGGTGCCGTTGCCGCGCATGGAGACGTGGTAAGACTCGACGGTGAAGAAGAGTTCCGGATTGTGCTCGAGGATGCCACGAATCAACAAGATGAGGGACGCTTCGGCGGCTTCGTATTCGTAGCCTTCGTGCTCCTGTTCCTTGATCTTGGCCAGGATGGTCTTCAGTTCCGGCGTGTCGTTCGTGAGCTTGAGACCGAGTTCCTGGGCCTTCATCACGATGTTGCTGCGACCGGCGAGGTCGCTGACCAGGACACGACGTTGATTGCCGACCGTGGCCGGATTGATGTGTTCGAAACTGTGCGCGACTTTCTGCACGGCGTTGACGTGCATGCCGCCCTTATGGGCGAAGGTGGACGAACCGACCCAAGCCTGCCGCTGATTGTGACGCTGATTGGCGATCTCGTCCACGAACTGTGATACCTCGGTCAGCTTTTTGATCGCCGAGGCAGGCAAGATCTTCTTCTTCATTTTCAACTGCAGGATCGGAATCACGCTGATGAGATTGCAGTTCCCGGTACGTTCGCCGAATCCGTTGACCGTGCCTTGCACCTGACCGGCACCGACGTCGACGGCGGCCAGGGCATTGGCCACACCGAGTTCAATATCGTTGTGGGTGTGGATGCCGACCTGACAGGAAAGCGATTCCTTCGCGTGTTTCGTGATGGCGGCAATCTCGCTGGGGAGGGCGCCACCGTTGGTGTCGCAGAGGACCACCCAATCGGCTCCCGCATCCGCGGCGGCCTGCCAGGTGGACATGGCGTATTCGGCATCATCCTTGTAACCGTCGAAGGCGTGTTCCGCGTCGTAGATCACGGTGCGGCCGGCCTTTTTCAGGAAGCGCACTGTGTCGGCGATCATCGCGAGATTC
The DNA here is from genome assembly GCA_049601855.1 of Limisphaerales bacterium. Taxonomy (GTDB): domain Bacteria; phylum Verrucomicrobiota; class Verrucomicrobiia; order Limisphaerales; family JAYPXF01. Next base: position 5,399 of record JBMYQZ010000415.1, read on the forward strand.
TCCTTGGGTGAACAACGGATGACTTCCTTCACGTGCAGGA
>JBMYQZ010000416.1:0-5433 GCA_049601855.1 Limisphaerales bacterium
CGGCGGTGATCACCGCCTTGACCACCAGTTTCAGGCGGTTTTCGGAGCTATGGAATAATTTGATGACAAACACAACGGCCGCCACGCATCCGATTACGCTGAGAAGTTTGTTGAGGGTGTCCATGCGAACGGGGCGCATTACGCGCGAAGCGTTCGGGACCGGCAAGTCAATTACCGGGTCAGTACATAAAACCGGGGCCGCGAACCTGGGGAAGGTTCCGAACGGCCCCGGGGAGTTTTCTGGAAACAGGCACACATTGTGGATTAGGAGGTGCTTTGGTCCGAGCTGTGCCGACCCGGGTCCAAATTCTAAAAGTCACTCAAAGATCAAATCCGCCACTCCTGACCTGACTGCTGCTGGTGGCGACTTTGTTAATAGACAACATTTTCTAATAGTTGTCAAGGGATGCGGTGAAATAATCAGAAAGTCTTAAGTTTGTAACAATTGAAACCAGACATGTGGATTATTACGAAATGGCTGATTGGTCAGAAAATGCCTGAAAAACAGACCGATTGAAAGCCAGTCTTGGCTGTTCTGAAGAATTGCTGATCCAACTATGAACTTCAATGGCTCTGGCTAATAGGGTCTAGTCACCGAAAAGCTTGTTGAACTCGTCGCGGGCTTTGGCGGCTCGATCGGACTCGGATTCCGCACCTGCGAACTCCCCCTTGGCCATCTCAAACCATTCGCAGAAGTTGGCCATGTGTTTCTCGGTGACCTGTTCTGCACGTCGATCGCGGCATTGCTCAGCCACCTTGGGATCGTAGCTGACGCAGTTCTTGCACACACGCAGATCGGTTTGGCACTGATCGCAGGTTTCGCTGCGTCCTGGTTGGCCGCTATTTGTGTATTCCGTTCCACATTTCCAGCAATGGCGGTTCATCGGGGAAGGATGTGACAGGCCAGGCGAATTATGAAGATTGGAATTGTGAGTAAGATTGGCTTCGATGGCGTACGTTCACGGAGCACAATCGCGGATGGATTTTCCGGAATTGCTCGACGCCACCATCCGGCATTTGGAGGAGGAGAAAGCGCGTGGTACCAAATATCTCCAGGTGGATCCGGCGAACCTGCAGGCCTTGACGCGGCCGCTGCCCAAGCCGGACACTCCGGCTCCAACGTCGCCTCGCCGGATGGCGCAGGTGCAGGAACGTCCCGCGGCACCGGCACCCGCACTTGCTCCCGAACCGGTCTCGACCCAGGAGCAGTCCAAGCCCTTCTCGCGCGAGGAAAAGGAATCGGCGATGGCCGAACTAAGGGAGCGGGCGCTGCAATGTGTGAAATGCGATCACCTCGTGAGTTCGCGTAACAATGTGGTCTTCGGCGTCGGCAACATCCATACCGAGCTAATGTTCGTGGGCGAGGCACCTGGTATGGATGAGGACCGGCAGGGTGAACCGTTCGTGGGGAAGGCGGGAGAACTGTTGAACAAGATCATCGGCGCGATGGGTTTGCAGCGGGAGGGAATCTACATTGGCAACGTCTTGAAGTGTCGCCCCGACACACCGGGGCAGCGATATGGCAATCGCAAGCCGACGCCCGTGGAGATGTCCACCTGCTTGCCTTACCTGGCGTCACAGATCGGGATTATTCAACCGAAGGTGATCATCTGCCTGGGAGCGACGGCGGTGGAAGGCTTATTCGGCAAGTCGCAGATGGGCATCACGCGCTTGCGCGGAACGTGGATGGTTTATCGCGACGTTCCCGTGATGCCGACCTTTCATCCTTCGTATCTGCTACGCTCACAGGGGAATACGGAAAAGCGCAAGGTCTGGGAGGATATGCTCGCGGTGATGGAGCGCCTGGAGCTTTCGATCAGCGACAAGCAAAAGGGTTACTTTCTGCCGAAGTGATGCTTATTGCTTCTGCCCTGGATTCTTGAACTGGGGCGTGTTGAAGGGGGAGCTTTTCGGCTGTTGTTGCGGCGCATTGGGCTGACCTTGCCCCGCCATGCCGGGCGAGGGCCCAACTACAACGGTGGCCCGGATGACTGCTGCCTGCAGGCGCGGATGGGTTGGGGAATTCAAGCCGGACTTCTTGGCAACCTCGACGACGATGCCGAGCTTCTCCGGGTCAGGGTTCTCCAGGAAGTATTCGATCAAGCGCACCAATACAGTGGCTGGTGCCGGGTCGTTGAGAGGGAAAGAGTCTGCACTCATTTGTGCGCCTTGGCGGATGAACAGATCGCTGGCCATGCGGATGAATCGATTTTGATCGCCGGTATCCCAGGCGAGTTCCGCAAGGTACGCATTGTAAATATGAGCCTCGTTCGGAAAGTTCTGAGCCAGTTTCTCCATGATGGACGCGAGCGTTTCGCCCTTGGGTGTATTGAAGACCGTTCGTAGGTAGCGATAATTTGCCATTGCCGCGCGGGCGTACTCAATGGTCCAGATCACTCCGAAATCCGGATTGCCCACGATGTCAGCGAGTTTGAAGGACATGACTGCGATGTCGCTCGCGGTGGGGCGGCGTTCGTCCTTGAACAGCGCACTGGTCATGGTCGGTGCCGGATCGTTGGGATGTTTCAGGGACCAGGCTTCACCAATGGAACGGACGAGCCGATTATCGAAGACGGTTTCGTATTCGTTGTGCGCGAAGAGGGCGGCCCAGTCTTTGCTCTCAAGCGGATACTTGGCCTGGTATTGCGCGAGCAGCGAATTGGGCCGAGCGGTCTTGCGTTCGTCGAAGGCAAAGATGTGTAGCGTCTCTTTGCCCGCGAACATTCCCTTCTGCGCCATGGTCTCGAGCACTGGGAACATGTCCCGATGGACCAAGGTATCTTCCGGGTAGGCAAAGAGAGTGTAATCCTCAGACGTTAGTTGGTGAGCGAAGAGCGTCACCGGAATCTTGCTGTCAATGTCTCCGCGTTTGAGACTGGACGAAACTGCGGGTTCGTTCATGCGCTGCAGGACTTTTTCAAGCTCTGTCTCCTGCGGCAAAGTGCTGCCGATCAGGAGAAGGTCGCCGGCCGAGCCCAACCACACGCTGGTGTATTGGAAATTTCCGGTGAAGGTGGCGATGATGGTGTTTACCGATTCGGGGCTGATTTCGTAAACGTGAAGCCATTGGCACATCAGTCCGGAGGGACGCAGCTTCTTGACGCATTGACTGTAGAACTCGACCGAGTAAAGACCAGGAACGCCCGCCATCCACGGATTCGACGGTTCGCTGATGATGATGTCATAAATTCCGTCGGAGGTTTGGAGGAACGACTTGGCGTCATCGATGTGCACCGTCAATTTCTCGTTGTCCAAGGCTTTATCGTTTTCGGTTTCGAAGTAGCGGGAGGCTTCCAAGACTTCCGGGCTGATCTCGACGACGTCGACTTCCTTGATTGAGGGATGAGTCATCACGGCGCCACAGGTCACGCCGCTGCCCAAGCCGATGACCAAGGCCATTTCCGGATTGGGGTGCAGTAATGCCGGAACGTGCCCGAGCATCAATTGCGTCAACATGTCCGTTCCGTTTGAGGCGTCGGCTTTGCCATTGACCTGCAAGAAGCGGTGGTTCTTCGGGTATTCCTTCACCGTCACGGTCGAGCCCGCGCCATCGCGATGATACAGCAGTTCCTGCTGGTCGTTCATCTCCTTGAACTCCGCGTAGGATGCTGCCGGGTCATGCCGGTAACGAAACGCTCCCGCCGTCGTCACTGTGGCCCAGTCGTTGTGAAACAACCAGCCAGCCAAAAGCATCCAGACCACCACGCCGGGCAATACCATCGGTGCCAGTTTCTGGCGTGCTGGTGAGGTCTTTTGAGCGAGGATGAAGACGCCCACCGCGATATTGATTCCCGTTCCCAATGCAAACGTTCGCGCCAGTCCGAATTCCGGCATGAGCCACAATCCTGTCACGATCGCTCCAAGCACCGCGCCTATGGTGTTGAACGAAAAGACAAAACCGACCGAGCGTCCTGTGCGGGCGAGTTCCGCGGTTGAAATGCGGCTGACCAAGGGAAGGGTCATTCCAAGAAATGTCGTTGGGATGATCATGACCGCGAAACAGAAGATTCCTTGCAGCCATTGGAAGTAGACGTAGTTCGCCACGTCCCGGTCAATGGCATTGGACAGCAAGGTGAACCAATACGGAAGCCGGCTGTAGAAGAACATCATCACGACAATCGACGCTCCAATCAAAACCTCCAACCAGGCAAAGAGGCTGAGGCTGCTGCACTTGCACTTCATGCGTCCGATCAGAAAGGACCCCAGTGCGATGCCGAGAATGAAGGTGATCAACATGATCGCGAAAGCCCCGGAGGTGGTGCCCATGATGAGGCCCAACATCCGCGTCCAGGCGACCTCGTACAGCATCGCTACAAACCCGGATAAACCGATGCCAATGACGGCCAGACGGATTTCCTTGGCCGAAAACGTTTCCATGGGCCCTTGGACTGGAGCCGGCTTGGGAGAATCGTCCGTGTTCTCCTCTTCGGTGTCCTGATTCTCCTCCTTCACGTAACCGCTAACGAATAACGCCAACGCTCCCGCGACGAGGTTCAGCACGGCGCCGTACATGACGGTCATTTCCAGTCCCAGGTCCGGAATCAACCAGAACTCAGCCAGACCCACACCGAACACGGCTCCAAGGCTGTTGATGAAGTAGAGCATTCCCACCCGGTCCCGCAATTCGCCCAGCGACTTGGTGACCATACGGGCAAGGATCGGAAGGGTGCCGCCCATGAGCACGGTCGGGAGCAACAGGATTCCCATCGCGATACAGAATTTCAGGAAGAGATTCGTCCCCGAGGATGCCGCACTGATGTAGACCCCGTATCCGAGTTGAAAGATCTTGGGAAACGCCAAGGCGTAAAGCGCGATGGCGATTTCCAACCATCCGTAGAACGCCAGAGGTCGTTGGATCTTGTCGGCGATCCGCCCGAGCAGGAGGTTGCCCAGCGCGAGCCCACCCATGAATGCCGCCAAAACGGCCACGATCGCGTAGCTGGTGTGCCCGGTCATCAAGGCCAGGTAACGCGTCCAGACCACCTGGTAAACCAGGCCGGCGACCCCCGAGAGCAGCATGCAGAGAACGGCTGTCGGGTAGACCGCGCTACGGCCCTTGGCTGTATTGCCACCGGTGTTTTCCATGCGCGGGAGTTTGGTGAAATCGATTCCACGAGGCAATGTCGAACTCTGACCATGCCGGTTGTTTCCTGGGGCTTGGAGCGCGCCCCCATACGGGGATGGGGGAGGCGGCCCGATTGTGAGAATGCGGCCCCGGGTTACTTTGACCTCGTAATCAACAAGCCGACCAAACAGTCAGTGATGAACGCAAAACAGGACAGTTCCAAACCCACACAACGCGAGCGGATCGCCGTTCGGTTTTTCGAGGCCCCCGTCGATCGATTCGAGCCCGTTGTGACCATTCAAAACGAATATGTGCGAGAGTCTAGGGCGTGTTCGAAAACTTGAAAAAGCCAAAGATCGGGCTTGTAC
>JBMYQZ010000417.1:0-5430 GCA_049601855.1 Limisphaerales bacterium
GCAAGCGCAACAAATCGAAATGAGTGCGCCACTCAAAGGAATCTTCCCTGTCATCCCAACTCTGTTTGGCGATGACAACTCACTGGATCTCGAGGGCCAGCGCAAGGTCACCCGCTGGGCATTGGAAGCCGGTGCGCAGGGCATAGTTTTTCCCGGCGTCGCCAGCGAATACAATTTCCTCTCGCCCGCAGAACGTGGCGAGCTGATCGCGCTCGTGGCCGATGAAGTGGCCGGTCAAGTGCCCATCATCGGCGGAGCAAGCGCACCGACGTCGGAGGAGGTGATCGTGGCGGGCTGGCAGGCGCTGAACAGTGGCATCAACCATCTGATGGTCATGGCCCCAAGAGGCTTCGGTCAGGACTTGGACGCTCATCAAAGATTCTTTCATGCGATCGCAACCGCGCTGCCGGAAGCCAAGATGATTCTGCAGAACGCCCCCAACCCGGTTGGGGCCGGGCTCGCTGCCGATGCCATCGCATCGATTGCCGCTGCCGAGACATCCATCACCTACATCAAAGAAGAAACTCTTCCGTCCGGCCCCGCGATCACCGCCCTGCAAGACGCCGACATCCCGCACCTTCAGGGCGTGTTCGGCGGCGGCGGATCGCGCTACGTGATCGATGAGTTCGATCGCGGCGCCTTGGCCGCCCTACCCGCGGTGGAACTCACCGACCTACACGTGGCGCTTTACCAAGCACATTCCTCGGGCAACCACGATCACGCGCGCGAACTCTATCGACTCAGTCTGCCCTTGTTGGTGTCCCAGGCCATCTATCGCATGCGACTGACCAAATACGTCCTTCGCCAACGCGGCATCGTGGATTCGCTTCACGTTCGGGCCCCCTTGCCGGAGCTGGATGAATTCACCCGGCGAGACATCGACCGGATGTTGGACGATCTCCGAGCCGTCTTCCCGTGAGCATCAACGCGTCACAAGATCGAGTTGCTACGATCGAAGTTTTCGTGGTCGACCTCAGCCAGGACAATCCCTACCTCGGCTCCCTCCGCGAGGGTGATACCGTCAATGTAGGCGGTTACTTCGTGCGTCAAGGCAACCGCACGGTTTACCCACGCAAGAACCGATCGCTGGTCGTGCGAATCACAACGCGGGACGGAATCATCGGCTGGGGTGAAACCTATGGTCTCGTGGCTCCGCGGGCCACGGCAGAAATCATCAAGGATCTGCTAACGGGCTTTGTGGTGGACCGTGATCCTTCGACGGTCGAATCCATTCACGACGAACTCTACGACCTGATGCGGGTACGCGGTTACACCGGCGGATTCTACGTCGACGCACTGGCCGCAATCGACATCGCGCTTTGGGACATCGCGGGAAAACAGGCCAACAAACCCATTGCCGATCTCCTCGGTGGCCGGGTTCACGAAAGTATTCCGGCTTATGTGTCCGGTCTCCCCGAGGACACCTTGGTCCAGCGTTGCGAGCTCGCGGCTTCTTGGCAGGAACGCAGCTTCAATGCGTTCAAATTTGCCCTTCCCGTCGCGGATGGCGGTGCCGTTGCTGAACTCAAAGCGCTACGCCAACGGCTCGGCGAAGACGCTCGTATCGCCTGCGACCTGCATTGGTCCCTCGCCGCGACCGGCGCGATCGAGCTTGCCAACAATCTTGCCGAAGATCACCCGTGGTTTCTCGAGGCTCCCGTAGCACCGGAGGATATTGATGCGCTTTGCGCGGTCGCAGAGAATTCCGGGCAGGTCATCGCAGCAGGAGAAGAATGGCGAACCGTCTACGACGCCCGTTTGCGAATCAATCGTGGTGCCTGCCACATCATGCAACCGGAGATGGGGCACACCGGCATCACGCAGTTCATGCGGATCGGACGTCTGGCCGAGGATGTCGGGATTGAAATCATTCCCCATGCGACCATTGGCGCCGGAATTTTTCTCGCCGCCAGTCTACAGGCCAGCTCGGCTCTCGACGATGTGACCTCGCACGAATTTCAACATTCGATCTTCGAACCGTTTCGACATTTCACCGGAGATGCTCTGAATTGCGAAGCCGGGCGTTACGACATCCCTTCCGGTCCGGGTCTCGGCATTGAACCTTCCGACCCCATGCTGGCCGCCATGACGCCGATCGACGCATGACCATTCCGGACTATCTCACGTTGGCATTGTACGTGGCCGGTGTGTTCGCGATCAGCGTGGTAGCCGCGCGTCGAACTGCGAGTCAGAAGGACATGTTCGCCGCGGGTCGCCAATCGCCTTGGTGGGCCTCGGGCTTGAGCGGATTCATGACGATGTTTTCGGCGAACACCTTCGTGGTATGGGGCGGCATTGCGTATGAACTTGGCTTCGTCGCGGTGATGATCAACACCTGCTACGGCATCGCGGCACTATTGATCGGGTACTTCGTGGCGGGGTATTGGAACAAGCTGGGGGTGGCCACCCCGGCAGAGTTTGTACAGCTGCGATTCGGCACGGCGGGATTGCACTTCTTTACGTGGACGATGTTGCTGAAACGTATCCTTGGCGTAGCTGCCTCGCTGTACGCCTTGGCCTTGCTGCTGGTGACGTTGATGCCGATGGACCTGACCTGGGCCATCATCATCTTTGGCGCGATCGTCGTGATCTACACGATGATGGGTGGGCTTTGGGCAGTGCTGATGACGGACGTGCTGCAGTTCATCGTGTTGACCGTGGTCGTCTTTCTCACGGCCGTCCTGATGCTTTTGGGGACGGAAAGTTTCACGGCCTATAAGCAGTCCGTTCCGGAAAAATTCTTTGACCTCACAGCCGGTGGCTACGGTTGGTTCTTCCTGCTCGGGTGGGTGATCATCCACTTCTTCATGATCGGCGCCGAATGGGCGTTCGTACAGCGATTCATCGCCGTGCGCAATCCCGGTGAGGCACACAAGTCGTCCTACTTGTTCGGCGTGATGTATCTGGTCACACCTTTGTTCTGGTTGTTGCCGCCATTGCTCTATCGTGGGCAGGTCGGGGATTTGAACAAGGAGGAAGCCTACATCCTCGCCGCGCAATCCGTGCTGCCAACCGGCGTCCTGGGATTAATGGTGGCAGCCTTGTTCTCTGCCACGGCGAGCATGGTGAGTTCCCAGCTGAACGTATTTGCGGGCGTGCTCACCAACGACTTCTACCGGGCGCTGTTTCATCCGGGTGCGTCGGAGAAGACCCTGGTACGCGTGGGGCGCATGTTTACCGCGTTACTGGGCGCGTTGTTGGTGTTCATGGCCATCATGGTCCCAAAGATGGGTGGGGCCGAGAAGTTGATCGTTTCCATCAATTCACTCCTGGTCGTCCCGTTGTTTGCACCGACGTTGTGGGGATTGTTCAGCCGCAAGATCGGGTTGCGGGAGATGATCATCGTCGCGTTGACCAGTTTCTTCGTCGGGCTCGCCTTGCGCTTTGGCATCGCATCAAACCCAATGATCACCGAGAGCCATTCCCTGTGGGAATTTGCCGGTTCCCTGAAGGAGAACAAAAAGAACGTGGAGGTCCTGGTCGGTGTGATCCTCCCGGTATTGATGCTGATTGCCATCGAAGCTCTCAAGGCCGGCGCTGACTCGCGGGCGGCGGATTTAGCCAGACACGTTGCCAAGGCGGAATCCGATCGGCAGCCAGACACCGCCCCGTTCGATCCCTTTCCCGGGCGGATGGTCATGATCAGTCTCTACGTTCTGGGCGCTTGGATGTGCAGCATTGGTTTGTGGGGCAGCCAGGACCGAACCACGCTCTTCGTCTTTGCCGGAGTATTGGTGGCCTTGGGTGTCATCGTGCAATTGATCATCCGGCAAATTCAGACTTCGAGAGCAAATGATGGCCGGACATCTCAATCAGGATTGTAATACCCTCGAATTGGCGGAATTATGTCGGCAGACAAATGGACCCCTCTCACAGCCTTCCTGGAATCAACGTCGATGATGCACTCAGTCGTCTGGGCATTGATTGGAACAAGTACCTGGGCTTGCTGCATCGTTTCACCGATGACGTGAAGGAACCCTTGGCCAGCCTCCAGTCCAGCGTTGGTCAGCAGGATTGGGAAGGAGCCCGCCGCCACACCCTGACCATCAGCGTCGAATGCATGAAGCTGTGCGCAGACGAATTGCGCGACAAGATTCGTGGGCTGGACAATGCCATCCGTTCGCAAACCGACAACGTCAGCACGCTGGCCCAGGCATTGGCAGCTGACATCGCCAGGTTGAACGAGGCCATCTCCAGCAACGACAACCCCTTCGAAGACGCCGGCGTGCAAGAAATTCTCGGCTCCATCTACAACTACAAGGACATCGGCGAAACCTTGTGGAAACTGGAAAGCGCTCTCTATGCCGGCAACGCCAACGCGGCCGACGAGTTGCTGGCTCATTGGGAACACCTCGGCATCCCTCCCGATCTGCTCGAGGGTTTCAAACAGATAAAAAGCCTGACCGCGGTCGGTTCCCTTGACGACGCAGCGGCCATCGCCAGTATCCTCAAATCTGGTCTACCCAAGACCGCCTGACCCTTTCTATCCGGTGACGTCCGGCTCCGATACAAATCCATCCCCAAGTTTTTGGAGCTCGCTGGGCACCGAAGGCCTCAATCGCGCGCCGCTGTACCTCATCATCGGCCTGCTTTTTTATGCGCCATTCTGCTTCGGTTTGCGAGAGGGGGCCGGCGAATTGGGCTTCGTCACCCTGTCGTTCGTCGCCTTCTTCGTATTCTGTTGGCAGAGGTTTCTCGCCAATCAGTGGCCCCGGGTCCCTGGATGGCTACTATTCTGTTTCGCGATCATTGCCCTCCAAGGCCTATGGATGCAATTGAACGCCAACTCCTATTACTTGCAGCACGGTGTCGTGCACACGGTGAGGGTGATGGATCCAGCGCCGTTTCCCAATTTGCCTGGGTCCCAGAATCGCATCGAGACACCAATGCAGTTTCATCCGCAGCTCGCCGTATTCTGCCTGATGATTGTGATCCTCAATCTGACAGCCTCCCACCGACGACTGGTATTGGTCTGTGGAGCCCTCGCGGCAGCTACCTTCGCCTTGGTAGGACTGGCCTTGAAACTGGAATTATCGTTCGGCTCTGGGCACTTCATTCATTGGTTTTGGGGGCTCACTGAGGAACGATCCTACAAGACCATCTTCGCCTCCTTTCGTTATCACGGAAACGCGGCGACATTCTTGGCAATCGGGTTGTGCCTGAATTTGGGTCTGGTCTTCGAATCGATTGGTCGCGGGAATCCGCGCACCCGGTCCCTCGCCGCTCTCGGCTCCTTCATCCTGATGTCAGCGCTGATCGTCAATACCTCCAGGGCAGGTTGGGCTCTGCTCTGCATCATCGGCTTGCTATTCGGAGCGCGACTGCTGTTTCGATTGTGGCAAAACCGAGCACAACGCGGATCCATTCCTCGTGGCATCGTGATATCGAGCGTGATCGTTCTCGTTTCCGGCGTGCTCTTCTACGCCTTCA